>BIFV01000004.1 GCA_003990955.1 Sporomusaceae bacterium FL31 | reverse complement strand
GTTATTTATGAAGAACCTTGATGGCTCTTTATAATTCAGAAATTGTTTGGTGTTAATTTACCGAAGTAAACTAACTGTAATTGTGCTCATTGAGCACCGCACATCTGGCATATATTACTTCTTACATTGTTTAGTTTTCAGGGAACACATTTTTTGACTCGCTGCCATCTGACAGCTTATCTATATTAACATAACTTATTCATCATGTCAACATATTCTTTTTGGCATTTTGTGTCATCGCGTTTTAGCGACTTTTATAGGTTACCATGTTTGGCCGACTGTGTCAACCTCTTTATAAGCGGTAAATCTATGCAATAATATGATTTGTATCTCAAATCAATATCGAACCAAGCATCGACGACAAAAGTTATTATACTACAAGCTAAATTTATCAACAATCCTTAATATCGCCCTTAAACCATGATGGATTTTACTTAACGTATATAATCACACGAATGGTATACTATCCTCAGTTATACGCAGACATTCTAACTGTTATGAGTACATAGCTGGAATATCACCGTGTTCCCCGTAACTACTTGATTCTAAATCAACTTATTATAGACGATGGTAAAAATGGTCTAACCAACGAAATAGTAAACTGCTGCACATGAGTCTCACGTACAGCAGCTTGCTTGCGTTTAGCTATATCCGTCAATCCGATCTACCAGAAGGTTTTAGGCATTAAGCGCTCAAGTACCCTCACCGGATTCCCCATGCAATCGGCAGATCCAATTTGCTCCGCTACGCTTGCAACAGCAGAAGTACAGATAACAGGTAAGCCTAATAGACTTGCCGCTTCCGTAACACCTTTAGCCCCTTTTTGCACAATATCCACTGTAGTTTCTTCATCCATATGGGTATTATTTAAAAGCGCATCAATTCTCCCCAATGTTTTAACATACTCAAGTATGCTTTCGACATCAGCTGTAAATGGCCTCGACATATTAATAACAGCGATAATCTTTAGGAAAGGGTTTTCCCAAGCTCCTTCGATTAAATTGAAAATTTCTGCCCCATGCACACCATAGCCAATATCCAAAACAATGTTCCCTTTACGTTTCAAGGCCCATCGCATCGATCCCTTGATAACACTGCCCGCTTCCCCAAGTCCCATTGTTTCACGAGTCTCCCAGGCCACCACTTCAATCCCCATAGCTTCCAGTTCTTTTTTTATCGGTCTAATCGTATAGCAAGGTTCAACTGTATCTAAATCAACTAATGTTACAGGCATTCCTTGACTTCGCAGCGCAATCGCACGATTGACAGCGTTCTCGCTCTTTCCGCTCGCGTATTCGCCAACATAGGCTTCAATAATTGGATCCATCTTGTACTCCTTGATTACCATTTAAAATATTATGCTATAAATATTTTAAACAAAATCAATAAAATTACCCCTGGTATTCCTAAAAATCCTGCAATCAATGCCGTTATTACATTAATACCAATTGTAAAACCAATATAACCACCGACTAAATTAACAACCCATAGCATAATCCCGCCGATAATCCCATTATAAATAAGACGAAAAACAAGTTTAAGCGGCATTAAAAAAATCCGACCGATTAGATATATTAAAATAATACCAAAGGCATATGCGAATATTACATTGAATTCTCCGGGTATCACTGGCATAAAAATCTCCTCTCAATCATTTTCTAAATAGATTCCGTACTTGCAATCTACAACACACAGCAAGCAATTACCTGCTAGTAAAATAAAAAACTGTCTTAGATAAGTGCACTATTACGTAATGTATATTTACAGCCAGTCTAAATTATGCCGGTACAGGCAGAGATAAAAAAATAAAAGACTTGGTTTGCACCAAGTCAGGGTCTATATAACCTTCTATGATTGCGAAACATTTTCTATATCCGCAGATTTATCAGCAGGTTGAGCTTCTGTACTGTAGAGAGAGTAGGTAACCCCTTGCTGACGTGCCTGCTTTAATAAATACATGTACTTCTTTTCTGCTGCCTGCATTAAGAAAACGGCATGGTCAACTAAATCTTTATCAGTTACCGTATTATAATAATATTGTGCATTTAGATATTCCTGTCTAGCCTGCTCGACCACATTAGGCAATGATGGCAATTCTGCTGGTTCAGGAAGATCACCATCGACAATGCGCGAAAAGATTTTATTCAGCGCATCATGCATTTTAACCTTTACATTGACACCCATACTTAGATTCATACCATCCCCTCCTAAGGTTATTTTTTCCAAAGGCGGGGATTATTAAACATTGATCATAGAAAAAGCTGCTCAAAGAGCAGCTTTTTTTACATTTCGCGGCGATTTTCCAATGCTTTGGACAAAGTTACTTCATCCGCATATTCTAAATCTCCACCAATTGGTAATCCGTGTGCAATTCTTGTTACCTTGATACCCAGTGGCTTTAGAAGCTTTGCCAAATACATAGCCGTAGCTTCACCCTCAACATCTGGATTAGTAGCCATAATAATTTCATTTACGGGATTGAGATTTAAGCGGGTCAATAGTTCCTTTACCCTTATTTCATCAGGACCAATACCTTCTAGCGGCGAAAGCGATCCATGTAAAACATGATAGTGTCCTTTGAAATCGCGTGTTCTCTCCATGGCCGCCACATCCCGCGGATCTTCTACCACACAAATACTCGAAGAATCACGAGATTCTGACGAACAAATTCGGCATGGATTGACGTCAGTTAAGTTAAAACAAGTTTCACAGTAACTAATCTTGGCTTTAGCATCAACAATAGCATGAGCTAGCGCTTTAGCCTTGTCATTATCCATTTCCAGCACATGATAAGCCAGCCGGGTTGCAGTTTTAGCTCCAATGCCAGGCAATGCACGCAATTGTTCAACTAATTTCGCCAGCGGCGCTATGTACTGCATATGTTTTAAAACATACCTGGTGGCAGATTGAGTCCGCCAGTTAATTTGCCCATTTCCTGAGCCATCATATCATCAACTTTTTTAACAGCTTCGTTAATAGCAGCAGCAATTAAATCTTCCAGCATTTCCACATCTTCAGGATCTACAGCGCTTGGAGCGATTTTCAAGGATTGAATTTGTTTCTCACCATTAATAACAACCTTCACCGCACCACCGCCTGCAGACACTTCAAGCGTACGTGTTTTAAGTTCTTCCTGCATTTTAGCCATATCTGCCTGTAACTTTTGTACTTTTTTCATCATACCAGCCATATTACCCATATTGCCCATATTTCCAAACATTAGATTTCCTCCCTATTTATGTTGTTAACTGCCTATTTCACTAACTAAATAAAGTAACCGGCAGCTAAATTCAGTATATTAATCAAAGCAAGACTTAATTCAGCCGAAGTTTTGCTATTTCACCTTTACGCCTTCACACAAAACTCAGACAGTATTTATTCCTGCTTAACAATATTGCCACCGAACATTTTGACCGCTTCCCTCAAAACTGGATGATCGGTCACAGCATCTTGATTTGGATTGGCTGGCTTAGGCTTGACCTCAGCAGCAGCCTTCGGAGGTGGCGGCGATGCAGCGCCTAACATACAGCGAACTTGCACTTGATGCCCACATATACCGGCCAGAACTGTCTCGAGAATAGCACGATAATCGTCTTTCTCGGTACGCTCTTTAGGAAAATTAGCTGTAAATTGAATCGTTGCCTGCTTATCATCCAAACTTATCAAATGGCCTTGGGATACACAGGCATGTACGGATCGCTTACCAGTTGACAGCAATTCCTTAAGCATATTGTCCCAAACATCTTTAATATTACTCGTCCCAATCGGAACAGCTTCATGTTTTTGTTCATTATGAGAAACAGTCATTTGCGAATCGGCCACTGTTGCTGCAATCGCTGGCTTCTCTTGAATTTTTGGTTTAACTGGAACCTGCACTGCTCTGTCTGGTTGTGGCTGAAAAGCCCGCTCACTGATGGTAGCAGCGGCAGATCCAGACAGCCTTCTTTCCAGAAGCTCAATCCGCTCTACCAGTGATTCTAGCGAGGCATTATCAGCACGCCGGCAAACAGATAACAAAGCCACTTCCGCAGTAATTCTCGGCTCTGGTGACCACTTGGCCTCATTCGCCGCCTCATGCATGGTCTGAATCATATTTACAAGCTCATTATGAGTGAACTTAGCACTATGCTTTTCCAATATAGGTAATTCATCACTATAGAGCTCAACACTCTCGATATTGGGAGCAGCCTTATACAACATTAAACTGCGTGCATGCAAGGCCAGCTCTAATAAAATCTGCCGTACCTCTTTACCCATAACAATCAGTTCATCCAAGGTCAGCATTGCCGCACTGGCATCGCGATCCGCTAGGGCATCCGTCATTTTCCAAACCCATTCATGACCAATCAACCCCAGCAATTGGCGAACCTTAACGGCAGTTATTGTGCCACTGTCCAAAGCCGCACATTGATCCAGCACACTTAACGCATCACGCAAGCCACCTTCCGCATGAGTAGCAATAAGCTTTAATGCATCGTCAGCGACATCCAATCCTGCTCCTTTAACAACATCCTGTAACCGTTCTTGAATATCTTTAATGCCAATACGCCGGAAATCGTAGCGTTGACACCGCGAGTGAATGGTAGCCGGTATCTTATGAGACTCGGTAGTTGCCAAAATAAAGACAACATGCCCAGGCGGTTCTTCCAATGTTTTCAATAATGCATTGAACGCTTCTGTTGTAAGCATATGCACTTCATCTATTATGTAAACTTTATAGCGGCCATCCACCGGAGAAAACTTTACAGTTTCCCGTAAATCACGAATCTCATCAATTCCCCGATTGGATGCAGCGTCGATTTCAAATACATCCATGGATGTTCCTGTAGTAATTTTTTCACAGTTTGGACACTGATTGCACGGCGTCGGTGTAGGCCCTTGTACACAGTTAAGTGCTTTTGCCAGTATCTTCGCCGTACTGGTTTTTCCCGTACCACGTGGTCCGGAAAACAAATAAGCATGAGCGATCTTGCCGACCGTAATAGCATTTTTGAGAGTTCGACTAATATGCTCCTGTCCAACCAAATTTTCAAAATCCTGCGGTCGCCACTGTCGATACAATGCTACATAGGCCATATTTTTCAACTCCCTCTGAACACAATCTAAGAATAAATAGTTCAACATTCTCAGAGCGTTTTCCTTTATCAATAAATCATTCTTTACATGCTAAAAAGCAACCAGATATTCTGGCTGCTTTGATAAGACAAATCATTATTTATGTTTTTAACGTCGGGCCACGGCAAATCAGGCACCCTCACGGCACATGAAGATTGTCACTTACCGCTGCTTCCTTCCGGACCTGACGGGGTTCATGAGTCTCCATTGCGTAAGACCCAACCTGCCATGGTCCGACCTTAAAAACATCTGTCAGACCTTATTAGCAGAAATAATATGGCGGAGAGAGAGGGATTCGAACCCTCGGTACAGTTTCCCGTACACACGCTTTCCAGGCGTGCTCCTTCAACCACTCGGACATCTCTCCATTTGTTGAACAACATAACTCTATACGATTAAATATCGGGTTAAGTTAACTATCAGCGACAAAAGATATATTATCATTTATATCTGTAAATGTCAACAAAATATCTATTGTTATTTTATGACAACAAGATCTTTTTATCCAACCATTAAAATAAAGCTGTGCATAGCGCAAATGAGTATCCCCTCAGAAAAAGAACCTTTCGCAAAGAAAGGTTCTTTTTCCTTATTTAATCTTCAAATCTATGGCTACATATGGGACATATACATTCTTTTGGGATATGAGACCAGCATTTTGGGCACTCGTGACAGCCGAAATCACATTTATGGTGACATTTATGACATTGGTGAGGGAATTCATGATGACATTTTGGACAGCAGTGATGCTGTTTATGACAACAACAGTCTGACATAGATGATAACCTCCTAAAATATAGCTACGATTTATCTTATGTCTATCTATTATAGAAAGTTACAATTTATGAAATTGAACATTGATATAAATTTAAACAACGCTGACGATCATAATCACGCAACTGGTATTACCATATTTTGTTAAATTCTTATTTGTTATAAAAAGCCTTGAATCTCTTTCTTGTTGCTGTTTACTTTATATGATTTTATAATAATATTAATAATTGAATCAGGAGGGAAGAAGTATGAACTGTAATACCAATACTACGGTTATCGGATGTCAACTCTTACGCGATGTGTCCGAACGCTGCCAGCTTTATGTTACTGACCCACTAAATAACCCTCATGGGTTAAGCCGTGAGGAAAGAACCAAACTGGAAATCATCCACAAAACACTGACGCAAGCTTTAACGAACCTCAAGCAAGGTGAAATTGACGAAAACTTACTAAGGAATGTCATTGATTCTACTGAACATGAACAACTAAAGTCATCAATAACAAATCCGTACACCTGTATATAGCCACCAAATGGTGGCTTATTATTTTTTCCGTATGTCGTTCCCTGCAGGTTGAAAAACAAAAAGCCCTCGCAATATCTGCGAAGACTTGATTTACTAAGTTAATGGCGGAGAGGGTGGGATTCGAACCCACGGTCCCTTTGACAGGACACTTGATTTCGAGTTAAATCTTTATGTTATTAAGGGTTCATAACCGAAATTATTATACCCCCTCAAGCATTGATTTTACTGCGTTTCTCTCTTTTAGTCGTTTATCTAAACTTATTTACAATTAACTCGTTTTGGTTAGTCTGTTGTCAAAATGTTGTCAATTTCCTTTATATTAAGAGTCACACATAGTACGCCTAAACAGTTATTTAAGTGTTTATTTTGTTTTAATTATATTGTAAAGAAACATGTGCTGAAAATCAGCCTCAGAATGGAAAATCAGTCTTGAACCTGCTAATCCCTCCAAATTACTCCAAATTATGGTAAATATGTCATTTGCCCTCTTATATCTATACCTTGGGCCATTCGACAAAAAGCTTCTGCAAAATAGCATAGTTTCCTACCTCGCATTACAGTTTTTTATTATGGTATGCAAAAGTCTAGCTGCAAAAAAGCATCACGCTTTTAAAAGCGTGATGCTTTGCATTTACTATCTTTACAAGAATTTTGAGCTATAATAGCCAGCCATAATCCTGGCGGGTATCGACAACTGCGTCTAAATATACGTTGGTATCCTTAACCTGATAAATTATGAGATATCTTTTTTCAAGTAAAAGTTTACGATATTTTCCTGCTGGAACTGACTGGTCGATCAGCATAGGATTGCGCTCTGGAAACTGTTCCAGCGTCTTGACCTGTGCCTGAAAAACTTCAATAAGCCTTAAAGCGGCTGACTCGCTGACCTGTGCCAAAAAGCGGACGTGCGATACCAACATTTGCGTCGCATCTTCAGAAACGATGACCGTATACCGGTTACTTTCTTTGTCCATCCAGGACCTCCTGGACAGCTGTTCTCATTAATGCAGATACATCATCAATAGAATAACCAGGCTTTCCTTTTAGTCTACCTTCCTCCGCTGCAATCAAAGTTTCTCTCAGCCGCAACATACTCTCTCTTCGTGCAAAGGCTTCAATATTCATGACCACAAGATCACCTTCACCATTTTTTGTCAAATAGACCGGTTCCCCGGAACGCTTGCACAACTCAGATATCTCATTATAGTTCTTTCGTATCGCAGCAGATGGCTTTATATTCATCATGCAAACACCTCTTATAGCATTATTGTATGCTTATTATATATTTATTCTACTACCAATAATCTTATCTGTCTATAATAGACTTACTAGCTTTAGTTTCAACTGCTTAATAAGCCTTAATCTAGCTGAAATTATGTATCTGCTCTACCAATTCACACATGATTAGGAGTGTAAATATTGAGGCGTCACGCTTTAGGGGGCGACGCCTCTTTCTTGTCATTTTTACCGAATAATGTTTGCCGAACCCGCTCAGCCGCCTCTTTTTTGGATTCTTTAAGAACGTGAGTATAAAGATCCGCTGTAATCGCAATTGAACTATGTCCCAATATTTGCGATGAAACTTTCAAATCAACGCCGGATTTTAACATTAAGGACGCACTGGAATGGCGAAGGTCATGAAACCTGATTCTTTTTAGTTTATTACGTTCAATAAAGCGTGAAAAATTTTTGCTGAACACATTGGGTTGAACACATTTTCCGTCAGCCTGGCAAATAATAAATTCCTGATTATCATATTCATGCTGCAACATATTTTTATTTTGTTCATTTTTTGCAATATGTCGAGAGATAATATCCAAAACTTCTTGAGGAACTACTACAATTCGAGTGCTATCTTCACTCTTTGGCTCGCTAATTATAGCTTCACCTTCGATGCTTAAAAGTTGTTTATTAATATAGATTTCTTGGTTGATAAAATCAATATCCTTCACTTTTAGCGCCAGGCATTCCCCCCGCCGCAAGCCGCATATTGCCGCTAAAGCCACCGGAACTTCGAATACAGTATCCTTTACCCGCTCTAACAAGTCCAGAATCTCTTCAGGAGTATATATATTGCTTTGAAATTTTTTCGGCCTTGGAATATTGGTAATACGTTTTACCGGATTATGATAAATCAATTGCCGTTTAACGGCATGTTCTAAAGCCTCGTTTAGCACGCGGTGTGTATACTGAACCGTTTTGGCCGATAATCCGCCTTTCCCGTCACGCCGGCCCTTCTGTAATAAAAAAGCGTAAAGCTTGTCAATTTGGATAGGCGATATATCTTTTAAGTCTATTTGACCAAGATGAGGAATTAGGTGAAAGTTAATAATCCGGTTATAACCAATATAGGTACTCTGACGCAGATTGATCTTGGCATACGTATCAAGCCACTCTCTTAAATAATCTTTAAACAAAACAACCTTTGGCGTCACAAAACTGTTAGTTACCATCTTACTATTCAAATCCAGCAGGAAGTTTTGAGCAGCGGACTTAGTTGGAAAGCCTCTTTTTACGGTCGGCCTTGTTTCACCGGTAGAGTTATCTTTATACCGATAATAAACATCGTACACTTTTATATTTGAGCGAATCTTGCCTTGACTATCGCGGCCCTTTTTCTTAATCCGTTCTTTTATTGTTCCTTGCAAACTTTCCCCTCCTTAATATGATTAAGTTTGGCTTAAAAATATCGCTGGCTAAAGCAGCCTTAGCCATACTATTTTTTGAAAAGAGCAGGCAGATTGTCTCTTGCCTGCTCTTTTCTTTGTAATCAGGTTGTTGACTGTTTTATAAGCCACGCATCCAAAGCAGCTTTAGGTATACGGAACTGACGGCCAATTTTTATACAAGGAATGATCCGATCATTTGCCAACTGGTATGCTTTATTTAGACCTATACCCATGTATCGAGCCATCTCGGTTACTGTAAGCGTTGCTTTCTCCATATAGATCTCCTCCGCTACTTTTTCTCTCAACCCAATGAGATTAATTTAACTGTGTAATGTCTTACAGATATCCCCTGTCAGGTTAATATTGTTAATAATTAGTATTTATTCGGCTGTTTCATCGAGTAATTTCTTTTTGAATATAATATTGTTTGGAATTAATTTTTTTGGAAAGACTCCGTAAAAAAATGGACTAACTCCAAAAATCCCATCGCAAAAGCCGTCAAAAGCAAATTCTTCAGCCTCCTGGAATGTTTTGAAACTTTTCACGCTAAATTTTCGGAAATATTTCCTAGCTTGTTCAACCCGATTCCAAGATGTAAATACAGCGTAAGCATTCGTTCCATAAACACCATAAAACTTTGACTTTGTCACTATTACTCCCCCCCTTTACCCTGACAGAGGATTTCAATTTAATACCTAAACGGTGTCCAACCTGAGTTCGTTAAACCTTTGCCAAATAAAGTTGGTAAGACGCTTTTAATCGTAGGATTTACTTCCATAACCTCAGATACAATAACTAAATTGATCTCAATCACGCCGGACATCCCCCTTCACATTATTGTTTTTCTGCCGTGTGTAACAGCTGATACATACGGTTCAGTTTGATCGCCAACATTCGCGGCCTGCGACTTTCCCCTTCCGAAGTATTTAGCCCCGATATTTTGTAGAGGTAGCTAATTTTTTCTTTTCCGTCTTTTTGCACTTTGGTAACTTCCAGCTTGTACAAATCAACATGGATATCTGACATCTCTGTGGAAAATTCATATTGAAGGCTCCGATAATACGCAACAACCTCCCTATAAATTTCCGTATGCTTGAAAAATATCACTTTATCTTCTGCACCTTCAGTAAATCCAATATATTGCTGTACATTGTTCGCATACTCCGTTTTGCTACGTGCTAAATTGAGTTTCTTGTTCTCCAATAAATCACGAATTGCAATTAAATATTGAATTCCCGGCTGCACCGTCTTAGTCAGACTCTCGCTCTTTGCAACAGTTTGCACAATGCAGTTAAACCATTCTTGCTGTAAAAATATTCTCTCTTCACTATGGATTGCACCGACTGAAGTCCCGTACTCCAGAGCCAACTGAGCAACCAGATTCAGTGAAGCTGCTGCATCAACTAATCGATTGGATTTAAATAATGCACGCATCTCTTCTCTCATTGACTCGTAGCTTTGCGAGATATAGGTACGGTACCGGGTAAAGTCTTTCTGAATGAACTGAATAAAGTGAGATAAATGCGTACTTAATATAAGTGGGTTCTTCTGATAAAACGAAAGTTTTTTCCCATCATAATCGCCACGTTGAATTTCCAATACCAAGCAACGCAACTGGCTGGACTGCGAGCCGGTAATATATTCTCCTGTAATGCAAGCTAACCCCCGATGCCTAAATTCTGTTTTGAGCGTTAAATCTACATTTGCCCTAGATTTTGCAATATTATCGCCATAAAGTCTAATGACAAAGCTCAAAACATCTTTCATTTCATTTTTTTCTGATCTGGTAGTTGCGGGAAATAAATCATCTATAATCAGCGTCCGATCTTTTGCCTGACCCATCTTTATTTCCAGGGATGTTTTCGTGTCTTTGAAATTAGCTGGAATTTGCGCATGCTCTCCTTCATACAAACTGTATAACACTTTTGCTAGAGCGGTCTTGAGACTGCCCGTTTGCCCCAAGATATACTCCAAGAAATCAGGAGAATAACCCGCCAGAGAAAATAAGGTATGCAGTACTCCTAAATGCATGAACAACCAAGGTACCACAATTTTCATCTTATCAGTTGAGATATCAAGAAAATCTAATGCCCGGCGATATGCGCCTCTTGCCGACAGCACATTATCAATCGCAAGCTTTTTTCCAGTCTCGCAAAGAAACTGATTCTTAGTGTCAATTCCGTCATGGACGAATATGTATCTTCCGTTTATTTCAGTCCAACCGACATCATGGAAACAAGAGATAGCCGGAATATCCGCAACCTGTTTGGCGAAATACTTATTGATCCGTGCTTGCGCTTTCATAGCATGGGGATCTATGTAGGCTTCCGGAAAACGTTTCTTAATTTTATCCACCAAAGCCCCGGTTTCATTTGATCGTATTGTCATTTTTTCAATGCCCCTTGCAAAAATAATTTTTATTTCAATACGGCATTGGCATTCTGATTGATTTATGTAGACATCGAATATTTTACGAACCGGGACAATCGCAAAGTTGCAAAGAGGTTCCCATTGATTCTCATCTTTAACAATTCCCCATAAGAGGCATCCATTCCACTTATATTCTGGATCATCTGAATACGAAGGGGCAGGCGGCAAAGCTGGAGCCACTGGCATTGGTTCTTTTTGTGATGGTTGAACCATTAAGGCTTCGATATTATTACCATTACTTTTTAATGCCGGACTGAGTTGGGGCGTTTTAGGCATTAGTGGTCCCCTACCACACACTGGCAGGTGCGACGGTATTACTTTTTCGAAATGGAGAATTGGTCTTACCAATTTATTTCCATTATCATCGTACTTAAAAATCGGCTTAAACAGAGGATGACGGACTCTCTCTCCTTCTTTTAGCTTTCTTATTGGTTTTACAAGGGGTATTTTCTCATTGTCCATTGCTAAACTTCTCCTTCCAAATATGTTTTTTTAAGTGCTCTAGGGCAACTGTATATTCACTCTATAGAGCGGGGTTGTCACTTGAGGATAAGTGACTGACATTTAGATTTTATCTATTGAAGGATAGCAAAGCACGTGCAGAGACATTCTCCCAATTATTTTCCCATAATATGTAATGAATGATATAAAAATATAAGAGGTAAGAAACAATGCAACTTGTTTCTTACCTCTTATATTTTCAGCTGACCTGCCGAGCACTTTTAACAATAAATATATTGGAAAATATTATTCCTCATCTCATCTGCCGTTTTCCGTATAAATTCGCATTGCTTATCAAATGTAACAACCCCACTATATTGCTCAACCTTTTTTAGAAAAGTTTTGTATATGATTTTTCTAATGACTTCCTTCATCTCAAAAGAGAGATGAAAACCACAGTTCTCCATAGACTGTTCTGCAATCATATCATAAATAATTCTTGCATTTCTGTAATTATCCGTATTAAGGATAGAATTTTGATCATTATATTGTTTTTTGATAGCATCAATAATAGTTCGTATAGATTTGGACTTTTCTTTGCTGCCGCCCTTATATCCCGGCTCCTGTACCTTATGATTCGTTTTTTCTTCAGATGACTTTGTATTAAAGGTAAATCTTCTGACAATATCAATAACTGCTATTATTTCTTCCAGACACACCTCGTTAGTAGTTTGCCCTTTAACCTCTAAGCTTAGCTGAAGCAATGCCTTATATTTTTCTTTGGCTGAGTCACGCCTTAATGCATTTACTTCATGCTTCGCAGTTAATAATTGTGCAATCTCTTTCGCGTACGCTTCAACAAAATCATCGACCTCTTTTAATGGCAGCTTTCGCCCAACTTTTCCCTTTAACTCATTCAAATTTTTCAAAAAGGCCACAGTAACTTCAGTTGGTTGAAACTCGAAACCCTCTGTTAGATAAAATTTATTTTCAGTTGGAAACAAAATAAGCTTTCTGTACGCCTTTTCGAAAATGGGTTCCTGACTTTTGTTTCCTTTTACTGCGTCCTTGTATTCATATTTCAAATTTTTTATGAGCCTTTCACTTTTGTCAGATAGTACATGATTAGCATATTCAATATTAGTCGACAAGGCCAACTCAAATATTGATACTAATTCTGACAAAACATATGCCTCTAACTTTATTTCATACTCCCTGAATAACAAAACAACTTGACTGATTTCCCGCAACCTGCTTATTGATATTTCTTTCATGATTTCCCGTTTTATTGGAAATATTATATCGTGGTATGGGGAACGAGTGCCAAGAAGATCATTTTCATTTCTGTTGATACTTTTTTCACCCAGATATTCTAACTTATTACTATAAAGATAGACTAAGTTTAGGAGTTTCAGATATTCAAATTTTTCCTTTCTGTCCATTTCCCTTTCATCATATTTGATGTTTAGCCTTTTTCTTAAAAATCCTCTAGTTGAGTGAAAAGCAGAAATTCGACTCTCACCGGCTAGTCTTTTTCCTTCTTCATCAGTAAGTGTATCAGGAAATTTTATAACAGAAAAATCATACAAACTGATGGGGTCTGAATCTGCTGGAAATGGAGCATTAAGACCATATTTATCTCGAACAATATAGAGATCACGCTCCCTGCCAGATGACAAAACAACCTTTTCAAAGTAATAATCTCCATTGATGATCATGTCGCCTTCATCAACTTGAATATACAAATTCTGTAGTTTCTTATACTCGCTTGTATTGGTGAAATTTGCCCAAATAACTTTCCCGTTTAAAGCTATTTCCCGATCTAACAATATTAACAGCAAATCAGATAACTTCTTTACCTCTTTCTCATGTTTTTGCAGCGTTGCTTCCGTTTTGTCAAAATACTCACCATCAATTAAAAAATCCTTAAATACTTCCTTTTCAACGGTTTTGCTGATATACAAAAAATTACTCTCCTCTTTTAAAAATCTATTATTATTTTACCGTCTAAGTTTTTTAATGCCAATTCATTCAATTTTTAGAACATACACCAAATTTATTATAACAGCAAATACAAAACCAGCTATACTTAATGATTTAGAGCATCGTAATTATGCGTCCGCTTTGTCCGCTAAATTCATATAGATATTTATTCCATCTATTTTAATGCAGTTTCCGCTATATCTCTAATCACCGGACAAAGCGGACATCATATTTCAGAGGTTCCGGTAAGAACATCGCCACCACTTTGGCTTTGACTTTTGACTAAAGTGGCATTTACTTTTTTCCCGCATATCAGCGAATACAGCTTATTTGTAGCGTAAGAATCATTAGTGCCCTGTTCTTCACTATGCTGAATTCTTCCATAGATACGAATCAGCTTACCAGCCATATTTCCATATGAAAAATTTTCTCATAATAACAATTAATAAGAGATTTACTGACCTCGTACGGTAAGGTCAGTAAATCTCTTATCCAAGAATACCAGTTTCCCAACTATCTTTTCCGACTTCTAAAAACCACAGAATCAGCGTAAGTGAAATCGTCATTCAGCCTAGTAATACGACGTCATAATGATTTCCGCCGTAATAAAAACTGTCAGGCTAAGCACACATACGGTTTCAATATAGGATGCTTGAAGAAAAAATCTCTGCCATGCCCCCACATAGAGTACGCTGCAAACAGTGTCATGTACCATAGTTTCGCTTTATCCTTCTCCTACGCCACCCTTGCCTACTACGGATTTATACTGCGCCATCCATCCAGCACATGGTGCCAGGCATTGTCGACTTTATATACCTTCATACCATGTCCATGGCTGCCTTCTCTGATTTTCACCCAATATACCGCCTTAGGGTTATCGTTTAAGTGTAATGTCACACGATAGCTAAATTGGTCCGGCATCGCGATCTCATCAATAGTATATCTGCCCAAGCCTAAAAAATTATTATCGGTTATAGTTTCATACCATTGGTTCGCTTCATCATTCGGATAATTTAGCCGCCAAGTACTTAGAAATATCCGCTTTCCACCTTCAAACGACATGGCAAAGCAGGCTTGCATATTCATATTTTCCCATATGCCCCACAATATTGTCAGCATGCAAAAACAAAGTACTACCTTCTTAAACTTCCGCATAGTTTCTCCCTCCATTACTAGGCTATAATCCACAACGTGTTAGCTGATCACTCCAGATCATTTTCCGGTTTTCGGCGGTACATATTGATTGATCACTTGATAGATAGCATCGGAAAAGCTTTTTATGTTCAGTCGGTACTGTTTTACCTGATAGCTGTATTCAATATCGTCTTTAGTCACTTCGACAAAAATCGGCAGTGTCACATCAAAACCACCGGATTTTGTAAACTTTTCTTCACCGCTCGGTACGGCATAGAACTGTTTTACTCCTTGCTGTACCGGACTATCTTTTTTGAAAGTCGCAATGGCCTCCCAAGTATCGGTTTGGACGGCCGAATTAAAAACAGATTTATAACTGGTAATCCGGTATTGATCCGTATACTTTTCGGTCAAATTTATATTTCCCAGTTTAATATTAAAGGGGCTTTCCACTCGCTGTGCCACGTAAATGTCCATCCATTGGGCTTGCTCTGGATTGTCCACAACCTGCACATGATTGCCATATTTATTCCCGGCTTCGTCAATTCTCTCCTGATTTTCGATAAGTTTTCCGATATTGTTCCGAACCGACTGTAAATCCGCCAGTTTTGGATCTTTGATTTGTTCCGCAAATGCCAGTGGTGTATAGTATTTTAGAAGTTCTTCTTTTAGCCCAGTGGTAAGACGTTCCTTGTCCCGAATTTCACTGAGCCATTTCATATAACTGCTGTTAGTCTCATTAATCAGTTTTTCTTTTTGTTCCTCCGATTTAGCATTATGGTACAAACGGACTAAAGCATCACCATCGTGTTCTTTAAGTGCTACTTTTAAATCTCGTGAAAAGTTTCGCTCTACTTCTTCGATAGCCCCTTTCGCTTTGCGCATCGCCTTTTGCTCCTCGGTTTCTGTCGCACAGGAATAAAGACCTACAATCATAGCCAGGATAACAGAAATCACGAAATACCATTTTACAAATTTCAGTATCTTCCCCATCTATAAATCGCACTCCTTAATCCCTAAATTCATGTCCATTACATATCGGACAAATTTTCCCCTTCAGCAATAAATAGTAAGGTATGTAAATGATTAACCATCCGCCAGAAGTAATCAGGCATAGCAAGATCAGTAAAACCCAGTTTGTTCTCTTGGTCGGATCGACAAGTTGGTTACAATAAATGCAAAATTTCACCGAACCGCCCTCCTAAATCTGTAATTAAGCATCTTTATTACCTTTTATAAAAATATCGGGATTAAAGACTTTTACGGCTCTTACTAACTCATCTAAGTTGACTTCTCCAGTGGTCGGAATCTGATATACATGTTTCTTTGTAAAAATATGTATCTTCTTTCCATAAGCAGCCCAAAAAAGCACAATTGCCAATAGAAAGGCAACCGGCATAATTATACCAAGTACGCAGCAAATAATTGCCCAAACTGAATCATATTTGTCCATTGTCTTTTTTATAACAATATCGTGGATATCCCCATACTCGATTTTCGTATCCAACCGCCTTTTTTTAAAAATCCCCAGCGTTTTTTTATCTTGTACGATTTCCATATAGGAAGCCTCTAACTGAATATGAGTCGTAATAATTGAATACCTTAAACTACCAATATAGTTTTGCTTTTCAAATTGGTACTCTCGTTTTATTTCAGATATTGCCGCATTTTCACTAACAGATAATACATCTTCCACAGAGCTGCCTCCTACTTGTTCAATGATTGCCGATTCCTGGCTAAAACCACAATGTGAACAAAATCTTACAGTTTCTTCAATTAATGCCTGACATTTTCCACATACAATACTCATAGCAACTTCCTTTCTATCATAATTTTATAAATTGGTCCGTTAAAATACTTAAAGGGCAAAATAGCCCAAATAATGCTTACCAAAGTTTGCTTCAATTTGGTCCTTTATCACAGACCAAGGCGTCAATATCGATTTCCAACGCTTGCGCGATGATTAACAGAACAGATAAGGATACGCTTTTTGTATAATTGCCACGTTCAATCCGCGACAAATACGAAGTGCTGATCTGAGCTCTGCGCGCCAGTTCTTCTTGCGTGTAGCCCTTCATTTTTCGAAAGTAGGCGATCTTTAATCCTATGACTTTATATTTTTGAGCAAACATACCTACCTCCAACACCTCTTACGCATAAACATACCCTTGTGTTTCAAATGCATGGCCTTATGACTCTCCAACCGCCTCTAGCCTCAATGTAAACGATTGCAAAAAATTTGTATACTTACCTATTTGTGTAACATTTCATACAAATTGTCCTTAATTACATCCTAGCAATGTTAAAAAAATGCATATCGGTATTAAAATACAACTTATTGTTATTTTTTGCCTACTGTTTCTACGCTACCCAGGAACTTCAAAACCAAACTGTATCAATAAAATTTTAGTGAGGCTTACCTCCCTTATCATTGTAAGAAAAAGTAAGCCTCGTAAGTCGTCACTTCATAGGAATTATAAACAAGTGTCCGTTATGTCCGCTTATATGATCATATTGGATAAACCTATTTTTATCTAATTTGCTTGCTAATTTTTATTCACCGGACAGAACGGACAAGTCTCCTCCACACCTAACAATACTACTGGCATTGTCAATCTATCAGAGAGCGGTCATCGCAAAAAATCCCAGGCATTTCCGTCAAGCACCCTCACTACGTTATTTCTATATTGCCTTTTTCTTTGAAACTGTAGTAACCATCCTTGCCGACGATAATGTGATCTAAAATAGGAATGTTTAATATTTTACCACCATGCACCAACGTTTTCGTAACTTCCTCGTCTTCCCGGCTCGGAGCCGGGTCGCCAGATGGATGATTGTGCACTACAATAATCGTGCTTGCCATTGCTTGAACCGCAGCATGAAAGATTTCTCTGGCTGATGCCAGAGAGAAATTAACCATACCAAGAAAAACTTTCTTCTGTCCTAGTATCTTGTTCTTGGTATTCAGCAGTAATACCCTAATTTCTTCTTGTTGCAAGTCCTGCATATCGGTATAATAGTCTGCAACATCCTGTGGCTTGGTAATACTGAGTATTTGTTTTTTTCGTTCTTCCTCCAGCCGTTGGATAACCGCTTTCAGGCTGGCAATCCGCTTTAGTCCGACTTTGCCAATCCCGCTAACGCTGCCTATTTGCTGCTCGGACGTATGCAGCAAAATATGATAGATACCCCCGTATTTGGTAATAAGCTGTTTTGCAGCTGCTGGCGAGATAAATTCACCAAGCAAAATTTCTTCCGGCAAAGCTTCTAACGACGTTTCTTGTTTACAAACGAGCATGCAAATCCTCCTTTAATAAATAAGCAAGGCACTGACCGGGCAAGTCAGTGCCTTGCTATTTTCCTATGATCCTTCATGAGGGATTACTGTATATCTGTAATTGCTCATGAGATTTCATAACTATAATATATATTTGAATTATCAAAAGTTGACAATAAACGCAACTTAATCAGTTTTCCTCTTTTTTAAGTGAACATAAATATAAATAATGAAAGGAGGTTATGAATTATGCCTACTATTAATGCAAAACCACAGATTACTTTAAATCCTGTAAACGGCATCAACTTTAAATACTTTTATGTATCGGAAGTTGCCGCCATGCTGCGCGTCAGTTCACAGGTTATCTATCAATTAATTCATGAGCACAAATTGAAGGCCATCAAAGTCGGTAAAGCCTGGAAAGTTTCAGAAGGGGCTATAGCCGATTATATTCGCTCATTGGAGAACTCCTAAGATGATTAAGAGTTTATACTGATTTAACAAGATTTAATTAATATAGGAATTAAATTCTATTTTGTTCGTTACATTAAAATAATATAAATTTAGTGGAGGACCAAAAATCATGTATGAGCAATATAGCGACATCGTAACGGTAGAAGACTTTTGCGAAATGTTGTCAATCGGAAAAAATACAGCATATCAGTTATTATCGTCTGGGCAAGTTAAAGCATTCCGATACAATCGGGTATGGAAGATTCCTAAACAAGGTGTCATTGAATACGTATTACAACAAAGTAACCTAGCATAAATATAGAGCTTGGCGATTGCCAAGCTCTATATTTATTTTAAAAAACCACTATAAAGACTAGAAAATTCACAATCTGATAAATATCCGAAATACTCACTGCGTCAATATTTCAGATTTAATCATTAATACAAAGCCACTGAAAAACTAACCTCAGGGATCAGTTTAGCACTGCCATTAACAGTATTAAGCCGGATAATGAGCGGGAATAACAGACTACTTTTCCTCATATTGTTTTGCGGTTATAAAGTAACTGGCAGTCATTCCTCCCAAGAGATGACTGCCAGTTTTCATTAATTCAGTTAAGGGGCTTTGACTAATGACTTGTTGCAGGGATTCTGCGAGTAATTTTGCTTGCATATAGCTCAATGTAAGATAGATCTGGTCGTCTTTGGACTCTTTTAGGGCTACATGAAAGGCATCCTGGAACTGATGGAATTCTGCTTTGATGTCTGAATAGGCGAAGCAGGTATGAATGATCATGGTATTCCTCCTACATGACTGATTCGACAATTTCTAAAGGAATAATATTGGACAGCTTCTTATCTGTTGCAGTAACAGATGGTAACAGGAGTTGCCTTTGATTCAGCGGTAAGGATAAAAGTTCACCGCCCAGCCGTTCTAGTTCGGTGGCTCTTGTGTAGTCTTCGATATCTTGTGACGCGCGGGTTACTGCATTGATTAGACCGTAACGACTGTTATCGGCACCCATAATGAAGTGTTGCAAAACGCTACCTCTTTCACTCTGATTGAGGGTATAACGATCGGCTAAAACTTCGACTGTTTTGACCGGATCGGGTCCAGTTGGTTCATTCATGGTTGCTCGTAGTTTTTCGACGGATAGATTAAACTTCACTTCGTCAATTGCAACACGAACTGTGTCCTGGACTTTCATAAAGAAAGCTTTATCGTCTTGGGCTAGGGTTTCATCAGAAAATATCTCATAGGCACTGTCTTGGATTTCGATTTGTTTCCCAACATGATAGCGTTTTTGGGCATAGTCTTTAACAATAAGACCATTTTTACAAATTAAGCGAAAAATGAGTGGTTCAACTTTTAAGCTGCCTAAGCCAACTTCTGAGTTAGAAATGATTAAGCCAGCTTGTACAATATCCCCAACGGTGACTTCTGCTTTCATCTTTTTATTTATGACTTTCATGTACATATGGGTTTCAGTGACTTCACTAGATATGATTTCGGCTGTTTTGATTTCTTTTAGGATTGGAAAAACTGCGTCTGCAAGTTCCAGGTTATCTAACCTCCGGTAGCGATCACTTAAAAAGGCTCTAACACTTCCGTCAAGGGTACGGATCATTCTTCTCTCCGGTGCTTTGCCAAACCAGGAATTGATGTTTTCGTCGAGCAAGTCCGGATATTCAAAGCGCATCTTGTTATAGTATTTCTGCGGAATTTGCAATCGCTCAGCTAATTGCTTATGAGCCAGCTCATTTAGAATAAACGTTTCTACAGCACCATCGAGACTAACTGTAAGCTGACTCTTACCTCTGTCGGTTTCGACATGTAAGCTTCGGGTATCTGCAAGATAGTCTTTTCTAGCAAATCTTTGACGTTCTAATTCCTGAGCTAGTTGGATAATGGATTTTCCTTGCTTCATGGTTAATTCTCCTTTATGTCTAATTTTGTATAAGATAAGAAAAGACAACCGACATTAAGCGGTTGTCTTCACAGTTTTAGGGTGATTTTTATGATCCTTTATAAGGGCTTTGCAGTATATCTGCAAGGCTTATCAGTCGATTCAAAACTATAATATATAACTATATTTATTTATAATTACATGCTCATATTCTAAAATGTCTACTACTTTTTTTAATGCGCCCGTTACAGTTATTGGCGTTGACCCAGACTATAAAGCGATGATATAATGCAAATAAACACACTTCCAAATACATTTTTATACACTTCCATTAAACATTGGAATCTCAGGAGTGATATTCATGACTGATGCTATATATAGCTTTCCAGCCATTAAAGGTATACAAGCAGGAACTGAATACTATATTTCAATGGTACCATTATTAACACTGCCTCGTTTATTCATGTTCAGTGACGAAGAACTTCCTCCGCATTTACGCGCTCAAAGAATAATTAACAAATCTCGTATTCCTGAAATGTGTGAATATATCCTTGATAACCCCAACTCATATGTTTTTTCTGCAATTACTGCATCTGTTGACGGACCAATTTCTTTTGAACCTTTAACCTCTGATAAAGAATGTCGAATCGGTCAGATTTCAATTCCCATGTCTGCTCGCTTTCTTATCAATGATGGACAACATAGAAAAGCAGCTATTGAATCTGCTCTCAAAAAAAACCCCATGCTAAAGTATGAGCATATATCGGTTGTACTATTTGGTGATATGGGACTAAAACGTTCACAACAAATATTTTCAGATTTAAATCGATATGCTATACGCCCCACGAAGTCTCTTAATATTCTTTTTGATCAACGAAGTGATTTTTCAACATTAATTTGCAACATGGCTGATAGCTTAACCACCTTCAAGGGCTGGGTTGAAAAAGAAAGATCCACTATTCCGAATCGCTCAAAAGCACTTTTCACTTTGAGTGGTCTCTATCATGGCACACAAGCCTTGCTACAAGAATGTTCTGATTGGGATTGGTCAAAACAACATAATTTTGCTTTTCAATATTGGGATCAAGTATCTAAATATATGGTAGATTGGCAAGACGTGATAAATGAACGTCGAAAAGCCTCCGATTTGCGCAAAAAGTCAGTCAGTGCTCATAGCATCACCTTAATTGCTCTTGGGCGCGCTGGGAGTCAATTATTGAAAGATCATTCGGAGTCATGGTCTGACAAGTTAATGAATCTAACCAAAATTGACTGGGATAAAAGCAATCCCGTATGGATCGGAAAAGTAGTAGTGGAGGGCCACATATCAGGTACGCGTAGTAGCACGCAAGCTCTTAGTGATTATATATTACAAATATTAACGAAAAGTAGGTGATGTAATTTGATTAAAACTAGTTTGAGTAAAATTGACATAGAACAAATTACAAAAACCATTCAACATCTATATCTGGAAGACTCAATTCCCTGGGTATGTGGATATAGCGGTGGTAAAGATTCAACTGCAACACTTCAATTAGTTTGGAATGCAGTTTCTCTCCTTCCCGAAGAAATGAAAAACCATAAACCTATTCACGTCATTAGTACAGACACATTAGTCGAATCACCTGTTGTAGCCGCTTGGGTAATACAGTCACTAAAGAAAATGCAAATAGCAGCTAACAATCAATCTCTTCCAATCCAAGTACATCACCTTACCCCAGAAATTAATAATACATATTGGGTAAATCTACTCGGACGCGGGTATCCATATCCTCGCCCTATCTTTCGGTGGTGTACGTCTCGCTTAAAAATCGAGCCTGCCAATCGTTTTATTGAAAACATGATTTCTGCAGCTGGCGAAGCAATATTAGTTCTCGGAACACGAAAAGCCGAGAGTTCAGCTCGGCGAACCGTTATGGAGAGCTATGAGCGCAAACGCATTAGAGATCATTTAAGTCCAAATGGAGCTTTACCAAATTCTTTTGTATTTTCACCTATCGAAGAATGGACAAGCGATTTTGTTTGGCAGTACTTAATGCAATACGCCAATCCTTGGGGACACTCCAATAAAGATTTACTCGCCATGTATCGGGGCGCTTCAAGCGATGGAGAATGTCCACTCGTTCTTGATACTGCGTCCCCTAGCTGCGGAAATAGCCGCTTTGGCTGCTGGGTATGTACACTTGTGTCTGAAGACAAGTCTATGTCCGCTATGATTCAAAATGATGAGGAAAAAGCGTGGATGCTACCCTTACTTGATTTTCGCAATGAAATCGCCGCCGAAAAAGAACAAGATAGATCCCGACGAGATTTTCGCCGTATGAATGGTAAGCTAACTTTTTTTAAAGGGCGCCTCGTCCATGGGCCTTACACAAAAGCAACTCGCGAATATTTTTTGCGACGTCTTCTTGAGGTTAATCAACACATATTATCTGAAGGTCCAACTGAGCTTAAGGATCATCCCCTTATTACAAAGGAAGAGCTACAAACAATAAGAAAAATCTGGCTAGACGAAAAGCACGAGTTTGATGATTCCTTACCCAGAATTTACAAGGAGGTAACTGGTAAGGAATTTCTTGATTCCGGCATATCAAAAAACAAATATTTCGGAGCCAAAGAATGGACATTACTTTCGAATGTATGCAAAGAATTATTTCCTGAAGAGCAACTCTTGCTTGAAATGCAAAGTTCTCTTTTAGATATTGAATCAAAAGCATCTTTGCTGTCTACCAGAAAAGGTATTAATAGAACTTTAGAAAACATTATTCGACGTTCTTTTTATTCAAACGAAGATGACGCTATATCATTTGTGAAAAGACACGAGAAAATCTCATCGGAACATGACAATATTAATCCAGAAAGTTTCGATGAATTATAGAAGGTGAATTATGTATTTTACTTCTCTAGAGCTACTTAACTTCGGTCTATATAAGGGGCTGCAAAAAATAGATTTTCCTTCACCAACAGTCGATCAACGTATAACTTTGGTTGGTGGTCTTAATGGTCGTGGAAAGACCACTATAATCGAAGCCATTTTTCTTGTTCTATTTGGCCCAAGATCTATCCGATACTTACAAGATGAAAGGATAAGCTACTCTGAGTTTCTACGACGACACACAAATAAATCTTCATTAGATCAAGAAGCCGCTATTACCTTAAATCTGAATCTTGGCGATACTGGCGATTCCTTAAAAATCCGAAGATTTTGGCGGATAACCGATAGCGGAGTCAATGATGGCTTTGCAGTTTATAAGAATGGTCAGGAAGATCGCTATCTTGCTGAAAGTTGGGATTACTATGTTGAAGAAATCATACCATTAGGGATTGCACGGTTTTTCTTCTTTGATAGTGAAAAAATTGCACAAATTGCAGATGAAGAATCATATGAAAAAGTTAAAGAATCTATACAGGTTCTGTTAGGCATAAACACTATCGAAAAGTTAATTGAAGATATGAAAAAGCTTATTAAGCGAAACACAGTTACACGTCTGAATTCGGAAATGGAATGCTATGATAAAGACCTAGCGATTTTAAATTTACAATTAGATGAATTAGAAAAAGATATAGCGTCATCAGTTTTATCCCTCGGCCGCCTCCGACGCGAGCTCGGTTTCTCCCAAAATAAACTTGAAGAATACGAACAGGAATTTTGGAATCGTGGAGGAAATTTCGGCTTAAAAAAAGAAGAAGTTGTGAAAGAAAAAGAACTCTTAATAGACGAACTAAGCATTAAAAACCAAACAATGCAAGATCTAATCTGCCGTTCTTCTACCCCTTTGTTACTCTGTAATAATCTTCTTAATCTTACATTTAACCAGGTCCAGCAAGATGAAAAAGTGCGCTCTGCTAAAAACTCATACAAATTAATTAATGAGCTTAAAGAAATACTTTATAAATCAGTTGAATTACATGATAACCAAATGATAATTCTGGACTTTCTTAAAACTGTCCAGAACCAATATGCTGCTTCAGCAGAGGATAATTCAAAACTAAGTATTTCACCCGCTTCTCAGCTACTATTGGAATCTTTGGTAGTAAATATCGAAAAGGAAAAAAATTTTTCTCATACTCTTATAAATGAAATCAAAAACATAGAAAACCGCATCTCCCAGATTGAAATGCAACTTAATTTTCAATCTGAATCATCTGATTCTCAAAGTATTTGGCACTCTATGAAGCAATTGCATCAGCAAATTACCATACTTAAAACACAAATTAGCAATGAAGAAACGCAGCAACAAACACTTTTAAATAAAAAAGCGAGCATTGAAAACCAACAAGTGGTACTCCTACGTGAAGAGATATCCAAGCATCAATCAGATGAGGAAAATGATCGCTCAGTAAAATATGCTTCTATAACGCTTAGTGTTATGAACGAATTTAAAATACGTCTCCAACAACATCGTGTCAAAGAACTAGGTAAACAGATATTTGAATGCTTTTCTTTCATAGCTCAAAAGCAAAAAATGATACAACGCATCGATATAGATTCAGAAAGCTTGGATATGAAATTAGTTGATTATAGTGGTGGCGAATTATTAAAAAGTCAGCTTTCTGCTGGCGAGAAGCAAATCTTTGCAATATCAATATTATGGGGTTTGGCTAAATGTTCTGGATATCAGCTGCCAGTTATTGTTGATACTCCACTAGGTCGCCTAGATTCCCACCACCGCTCAACTTTTGTTAAACGTTACCTCCCCTTTGCGAGTCAACAAGTTATAGTGCTTTCGACAGATGAAGAGATTGCGGGACAATACTATGATTTAATTAAGTCACACGTCAATAGTCGTTTTATTTTAGAATATGATGAGCAAGAAAAAACCACATCAATCGTTCGGGGATACTTCGGGGGCCATTATCATGATAATTAAGCAAATAAAACTTTCACAACAAGAAAAAGAAAAGCTTATACGTTTAAAGGCCAAGACAGGTATACCTCACTGGAACGTTCTTTGTCGTTGGGCATTGTGCTATTCACTAGCAAACCCGGCCATCCCACATGGGCCTGATATCCCATCTGATAGTAATGTCGAAATGAGCTGGCTAACATTTGGTGGTGATTGTCATGAAATATATGACGCACTCGTTCGACAAAGATATATTATGGATGCAAGCGAAAGTAACGCTTCGTTATCACATTATTTCCGCTTGCATTTGAATAGAGGAATTAACTTTCTATCGTCGAAAAATGGGCCAAAAAATTGTCTGGAGCTTCTTACTATAATATCTTCACATAATTGAGGTGATTAATATGCCTGTATACCTAGATTATTGCGCATCCGCTCCTATCGATCAGCGTGTATTATCAGAGGTTACTAGAATATTTATGAATGTTTACGGTAATGCAGATAGTAGAACCCATCTTTTTGGCTTACAGGCAAAGGAGACGGTTGAAAAATCCCGTCGTACTATTGCTGAGATTCTCGGTTTAGATAAGTCCGAGATTATATTTACAAGCGGCGCTACCGAAAGCAATAATTTAGCTATCCTTGGCCTATTAGAGTATGGGCTCAACATTGGAAAAAAGCATATTATTACATCTGCTATTGAGCATAAGTCTGTTTTAGAACCTATGCACTATTTGAAAAAAAAAGGTTTTGAACTTGAATTGATTTATCCTGATAGTTCCGGCCGAATCAAAGTGGAAGATGTATTATCTAGAACAAAGAAAGATACCTTACTTGTATCTATTATGCATGTTAATAACGAGACTGGAGTTATTCAACCCATAGAACCAATTGGCGAAGAACTAAGCAAACAAGACATCCTATTTCATGTTGATGCCGCACAATCTTTCGGTAAATTAAACGGCATATTACGCAATACAAAATATAACATGTTGAGTCTCAGTGGCCATAAAATTCAAGCTCCACAGGGAATAGGAGCACTAGCACTAAAACGAAAAAAATATAAACGCCCCCCAATTAATCCATTATTTTATGGAGGCCAGCAAGAATACGGTTTTAGGCCAGGAACTCTACCAGTCCCCCTCATTGCGGGTTTTGCATACGCGGCATTATTGAGCGAACAGGAAAAAAATGTCTGGGAGAAAAATACAATGGCCATCAAAGAACAGTTCTTAAACACAATAAAAGACCTCCGCTACGTGATCAACGGAGATCCTAATTACTGCTTGCCTAACATCATAAATATAAGTTTTTTAGGAATAGATTCAGAGAGTGTTTTTAGTGCTCTACGCGGCGATTATGCGTTTTCCAATGGCTCTGCATGTACATCGAGCAATTACGTTCCTAGCTACGTACTTACAGCTATGGGTCTAAGAGAAGACATTATTAATCAAGCCTTACGAATTTCTTGGGGATCTAATAGTAATGTAGAATTTAAAAGATTTATAGAATATATTAAATCTATCTAATATAAGTTTTCATTAAGTATCGGCAATCCTACTTGAGCATTCCATCATCAAATGTCACTTCAAACAGAACCGGCTGTAAAGTGACATTTTTTTCTTTTAAAAAACGAGCAGGATTCTGAATTCTATAAAAATCTTTTGGATCTTTACTTTCCTGTTTACCTACCAAGATATATAGCCAGTAGCTGTTACCATATTTTTCAGACTTTTTAATCTCATTATTGGATAAATAGAAAGTTATCTTGTTGGTACTGCATGTCTTAACTTCAATAAATCTCTCTTCAAGAGATGGAGCGATACTATGTACATCATAACCTAAAGCAACGTTTTTTTCGGATACTCGTTCCACTCTACTCTCACATCCCGGATACTTATCTTCCAACCTATGCTTTTCGAACTGCACAACCCATTGTTCCCCATCTAGACCAATTTTACGTAATTTCTCTAATTTCTCACAAAGCTTCTCCTCTGAAATCCCAGAAGCATTTATAACATTTAGTACTTTGTCTAAAAGATTTTTATCTAATACGTAACTTTCATTACAACTGCTTAATATTTCAAAATCAACTAATTCTCGAGCAGTTTTCGCTTCTTGGTCATTGAGAATTATCTTCTTTATAAAAAAATTACCATTGATATCAAATTGAAACAATTGAAAAAAGTCCAAAATATGATTTTTTTTCAATAGTTGAGCTAAAAAATAATTTGCAATATGTTTTTTCTGGTTTGTAAGTAGTTCTCCTGAGTTCGCTAGCGCAACCACCCATTCCTTGCCTAAAGCAGTAAGAAACAACACCTCAAATTGATGATCTATCCTTTGTGCTAGAATTCCCATATTAATAAGCTCATCTAAAACTATTTCTATAGACACCTTGTCGTTAGTCCTGGATAGTCTTCGGATATCTAAAGCCTCTTTACGAGTAAGATCTAAGGGGTTTTTTTTGGAAAATACTCTAAGCCATTTAATAACTTCGATATAATAACCCCTATGCATCAAGCAATAACCTCAACTTTTCCAATTCAGTTTCAAACTCGTCAATTACTTTATCATTATTATCAATTAGGTCATCAAAAGAAATTTCTTCTTCATCATTAACAACAGGTAAATCACAATTACAAACGGCCTTCATTTGTGCTTCCTTGCGAATAACCCTGTCGAAAATTGTTTTGTCATATGTGTTTTTAGCTTGGAAAACATAGTAATTTGTATCAATATCAGAAGCCATACCAATACGATGTATCCGGTCTTTTGCCTGCATCCAGTGAGCAGCGTTAAAGGTGATATCCAGAAAAATCATATCATGACAATGCTTATGCAGCGAAACGGCTTCTGCACATGATGCAGGAGTTGCTAATAAAATAGCCGGTTTATCAGTATCCTTGAAATCTTGGATTATACAATCTCGACTATACAAAGCATTTTCACTATTTGGAACATCACCTGTGATTGATTTGACCGTCCAACCATGATTAGCAAATAGAGGCTCAAGCATTGTTACGTTCTTTTTAAAGTTAGTCCAAACAACTACTTTCTTGACCCCTTTTTGTTGAAGTTCCTCTAATAAGCCACAGCATGATTGAATCTTAGAAGGAATTTCAATTCTATAGTACTCTTTAACTTTCTCAACGATATGAGCATCTAAGGATGGGACAAATCCAGGCTCGAAATCATCATCTGAATTGCTTAGCAATGAAGGATTAGACATCACTTGGTTTAACCGTATAGACCAAGCCCGTCGCCAACTACGCAATGTCTGATCGTTTTTGTTAAGCCGATTAATGAAGGCCAATGCTCTATTCAATATGGCATCATAAATCTCTTGTTGCAATGGATTCATACTCACTTGGATTACCTTGATATCAGGCTCATTAAGCTTTAGTTCCTCTTTCTGAATCCTATAGAAAAATGGTTTAAGAGTCTCACGTACTTTTACGAGGGGTTTCGTTAAAATAAATGTCTCGAATTTATGCTTACTTCCAGTAACTCCCTCTGACGGCCAAAGAAAAGAGAATTGGGAGTGTAAATCCATCAGGCTATTGGGACAAGGAGTCCCAGTCGCAATTAAACGTCTTGACGCGAATGGAGCTATTTCTAATAACGAAGTCTTGATAATACCATCCTCGGGGTTTTTAATATAATGAGCTTCATCAACCACGATTAAATAGCGACCAGTATTTTGGATATGTTCTATAAGCTTTGTTTTGTCCCTAGGTAAAAGATGATAGTTTGTTATATAAACAGTATAGGAGCTATCATTAAATATATCATGACGCCCAGGACCATTTAAACGGACTGCATCTTTATCAGTAAACCCAGATATACATGCTACCATTTCTTCTTCCCAGACTTTAAATGAAGTTAGAGGTCCAATGACTAGCATTTTATCGACAATACCTTGATTTTTTAAATGCTGGAAAAAAGCGTACGCCATTGTCGTTTTCCCACTGCCAGGAACTGAGAAATTTGCTGGATGATACACATTAATCATGTGATTTACAGCTTTAGCTTGGTACGGAAAGAGTTGTCTTTTAAAACCTGCTATGCTAATTGTCGGATCATAATCTATTTGCCTAGCCTTAAGTCCGCCAACTTTTGCGTTTTCCAGGTTACTTAGCTCTTGGCCATAACTATCAAACAACTCCTGGATGTAAGGGGTAGTACTATACTTTATACCACGTGCACTTAGGGTCTTAATTAGCGCAACTACAGCTGCACGAATGTTAGTTTCACATTTATACAAATTATTTTGAACGATGACAAAACCACTTCTAGCCAATTGTTTTACTAAAATATAATTCTTAAAGATCTCGTGATTTGGCGACGCGGCAATAATAATTTCTGAGCCATTATTAGTTATGCTAACCATACGATCACCTCCAATAAAAGACTAAATAGTGGTACGTTCGTGTTCCATTATAGTACGAATGCGGGCTAACTCATTTATTAGCTCCCCTAGTTTATGGGTTACATCATTTCGTGTGTTACCTTTAAATGTCTGGACGTTCTTTAAGTGATTTATTGCTAGAGTGATCATTCGTAAAGGTTCATTTGCTTGCTTATTAGCTTGCTGAATAACAAAAGCTGTTGATACATCATTACTAAAATCAGACCTGACCTTTTTCATTTCATCTAAATTCTTCAAGGTCGAGGAACTGACCGTCTGAGTAAGTGCATCCTTTGCTGATTCTAAGGAATACGCTTTTAATAAGTTGCGAAATGTGCGATCATCAATGTTTACCTTATCATCCCCATTATCCTCCTCTTCGGAGTTTTTACTAGCTTCGTCATTAATAATCCTTAGAGAAATTAGATTTAATCCGTAGTTCTCAAACTCAACTAATTCTTCAGGCGAATATGTTCTCTCATTTTTGTCCAATTGCTCTGCTAGTACTCTAAAGAGTTCAAAAGATGGTATTTTTGAGTATCGGTCTTTAAGCCCTATTCTCTCCAAGTAGGAATCAATAAGAGATAAGGTCAATATGCGATTTTCTACAAATTTGGATTTGGAATCAGCTCTTAGCGCTACTGCATCATAATCTTTATGAATATCATAAAGCCTTTGAAGAATTTTGGCCTCATTGATATTGTCATATGAAGATTTTGTTGGCTTTTCAAACTGATATCTAGCTTCAAGCTCCAACCATTCAGTATCTGATAAGTCCTCTTCAACAACTATAACTTGAGCAGTTTCAAATCTAACATGTCCACCTTTTAGTAAGCGGTTCAATGTCATTAATCGCCGATTCCCATCCACTACAATTGCGTCAGCCTGACGAACAATAAGCGGTTCTTTTTGACCGTATATTTCAATGCTTCGATATATATCATCATTGGTCTTTTTATCGGCTTGATAGAGTTGCTCCTGAATCCAAGACTGGTCCTCGTTTTCATCCTCAATAGGAGAAAAATCCTCTTCTTTGGTAATGGCATCGACTTGATGTCTTATCCTAAAGTTTGCATCATTATAGCGCAGGAATCTAATTGGTATCTCATATATCGGCTTTGAAACCAAACTGCCCTTAAGATTTATTTTTGCAGTCCCTATTGGATTTTTACCTTTATACTCCTGATACAACTGTCTTGCCTTTTCATTTTCGAATAAAATATCCTCAACCATATTTTTTGCCACCTTTCGTTAACTATTTAATACCCAAGGTATAAGTATCTTCTTTATATCTTCAATCGCCTGATTCTTTTTAAAAACGCCTGGAGCCGGTCCTAAATCCTTTGTTGCGAAAAGAAATTTGATAATGGCAATAATTTGTTCCTCCGTCATATCTGAATTCAGTCCTTCATTCTCTTTTGGATTATAAAATTCATATTTTATGTTTTCACTACTATACAACTTATCAAAGGCATCATCTCCTAATCGGTTGAAATATCTTTCGTATTCTATTAAATTTCTACCTAATGTACTTACATATTTCAGCAGATCCTCATCCGTAAACTTTATTATTGTGATTGGTATAAATAACTTTGTTCTCTCTCTTGAGAATCGAACCCATTCTTTTTCATTATGTAAATACCTGCTAAAAACTGTCAGTTCTTTCGCTGTAACTTGTTCTTTAGGCTCATACTCAAAATTTAATATTAGACTAATTATCGAAAACTCTACATCTGATAAAATGATTTCTTTAATACCTCTAAACTTTTGATTAAAGAATTCTACGGCTTCAGAAATATCGCAAGTCAGTTTCTGAAAATCAGTCTCTAACGCAAGTGAAGTTGGAGATTTGAGTTTTAATTTAAAAAAATATTTAACGCTAATTTTATTTATCATAATTACTTCCTTCGCTTTCTTATTTTCATTTTACCACTAAGAACATTAAAAGTAAATAAGAATATTAAGAATAAATTCTTATTTACTTTTAATCATCGCATATTTCACTAATCCTACAAATCAGTATTTTGGAAATAAATAAAGCCTTCCAAGCGAATGCTTGAAAGACCATGTCTAATCAATTAAATAGATAACTTTAACTTTGGTCGCTTCAGCTTTAAATCCGCTGACAAGAGACCTTCGTTAGAGAGCAAAATTCTATAATGTTGTCAAAACGTTGTCAAAACCGCCCGTTTCCTCATATTTCACACACAAAAAAGCCTCGCGCAAAACTGCGCGAGGCATTGATTTTAATGGCGGAGAGGGTGGGATTCGAACCCACGGTCCCTTTGACAGGACACTTGATTTCGAGTCAAGCACCATCGACCACTCGGACACCTCTCCGTGATTTATTTAGAACGCCGCTGTCTGAAAAAATCTTTCATAATTCCGGCGCACTCTTCAGCTCGAACTCCTGCTGTAACAGCCAGGCTGTGATTCAATGCACTATTTTGCACAACATTGAATATAGATTCAACCGCGCCTGCTTTATAGTCTGCACTGCCATACACAACTCGGTCAACGCGACTCATCACTAGCGCTCCTGCGCACATCGGACAAGGCTCAATAGTAACATAAAGTGTTGCTCCTGACAAACGCCAGCGGCCTAGCTTTTGGCAAGCCTCGCGAATCACAATCACTTCAGCGTGCGCAGTAGCATCATGCCAGGTCTCTCGCATGTTATGCCCTTTAGCAATCACCTCATGATCGATGACCAAAATAGCGCCAATTGGTACTTCGCCGATGTCATAGGCTTTACGCGCTTCATCCAGTGCCAAGCCCATATAATAGTTATCAGTCATACACTCGTTCACCACACAGTTTTACTGTGTTTACCCAGTTGTAAGCATTACTGTAATATTGTAGCGCATGGCAAGACTTTATGCAAGTCCATTTTGGCAGTAATTTTTCCCATCTGCTATAGCCAATCTTAACCCCGAAGATTAGGGAAATAAATAATTCAATCGAGCTTTCTTAAATAAAATGCTAACAATGATAGTGGCAACCAGAGGCACTATCAGGAGATGCTGAACAACAAAATCCCCTTTTGATACAAAAATGCCAGCATACTCCAACAACCAGTTCACCACAACAATCAAACAAAGATTGATCAGACGATAACGAAACCACATTCTTGTTCCAATAAATAGTGTGATCAAAATACCGATAATGACTTGATATAAGCTTGATAAAATAGACATTGTCTTGAGCGGCCCCAGCGGGATACTGGCCATTTGCAGAATAAACAGTTCTCCTCCCTGATTTAATGCAAATGTAAATGCACTTTGCAATGCAAAATAAGCTAGATAAATTGAAAATAACCGAAATACAAAGGAATGATAATTTTTGGAAAGCTGACCCCATAAAAAACTGCTGATTTGGTACAAAATAAGCAATCCAATTCCAGTATAAATCGACTTCCACCAAAAATGCTGATAAATGCCAAGAACAGTAAAATACCAATCAATGCCCGTGAATATAGCAGCAAAAATAAGCCGATATCGCCAGGAAAGAGAAAACGCACTGATGAGTACAGCTGTCGCTGGAACAATCAGAAAATCCGAGATATAGGCACCAAGAGTGACATCGGTATTTGTATTTGTAATTCCCGGGAGATAGGTATAGCCATTTGTTGTCAAGATAATAAGTTCAATTGGATGAATAATGCTCGCTACAAATAATTGCAGCACTAACAGCTTCCATTCACGTCGATGTTGCAGAGCCACAAACAAAATGACAAAACTACTAACTACTAATCCATAATACCAGTACTTCCCCGGCAATACACACACATCCCATACTTCGTGAATTCGCGAATTAAACAAATTGTATCCAAAATTTATACAAATTATGTTTCGTCGTCTATCACCTTGGAATCAATCCCCATCTTTAACAGAAACTTAATCTGGCTTGTCTATTTTGATAGTGAACTTTGTGTTACGTTAAAACAAACATATTGTTCATGGAGGCCGAAATGAAAATACTCTTTGTTGATGACTCTCTATTTTCCCTCAACACCATGAAACGCCACTTCGCCGAGTTATCCGGCATTCAGGTATTTGAAGCAAAAAATGGCATCGAAGCCCTGGAGCTTCATCGCAGTATACAACCTGATGTGATCTTTCTTGATGTAACCATGCCTCATCTTGACGGAACAGCGACCCTTAAGATTCTCCGTAGCATAGATACTACGGTTAAAATCATTATGGCTACCGCACTCGGAGGACAACAATACCTTTGCAATGAATTTATCACTTTAGGTGTAGCTGGAATACTTACCAAACCAGTGACTAAGGATGCTGCATTAAATGTATTTTACGCTGCTACCAACTACAACGAGGCAGCAGAATGAAAAACCTCTATATTGCTGACTTACAGCCGGGAATGCTTCCCGCCCAAACCATTTATGATGCAAAGGGTTTGATTCTGATTGCACGCGGCATTCCACTCACCGACTCTTATATCAAGCGCTTAGTAAAATTCAATATCCAGACCGTTTCAATTCAAGATACTGAAACAGAAAATAGTTACGCTGCCGTATTTTCGCCCATTGCTGACCAAGCAGCAACAAAAGCGCGCCAACTGCTGGCTGATTTAACTAAGCACAAAACAGTAAAATTAGATACAACGAGTTATCAAATCGAGCAGGTTGTGTACTCAGCACTGGAGCGTCTCCCGCTTCAGTCCTACCTAGCTAGAATGAACCAAAATGACACACTTTATAATCACAGCCTGCGTACCACCCTAATCAGTGTAAATTTAGGATTAGCCAAAAACTACGATTATTTAAATCTTGATTTCTTAGCTACTTGTTCCATTTTGCACGATTGCGGCATGGGGAACGATTTTTGTGAAGATCACGCGCACGCCTTCAAGGGCTTTCTAGAAATTCGCAATCAAACCAGTTTAGACATTCTAACCGCCTTGGTTTGCCTTCAGCATCATGAACGATTTGACGGCTTAGGCACACCACTTGGCTTTGCCAAATACCAAATCATAGAATTTGCTCGTCTTATCGCTGTTGCAGATTATTATGACCGCTTAGTATCTATTCAAAATAACACTCCCCGGCAGGCAATATTTAAACTGGCTGCTGCTGGTGGAACGTTGTTTGATCCCGATATGATTAAGTTATTTGAATCAACATTAATCCCTTAGCAAAGCACCTGGAGTCAATCATAAGAAGAACTTGCCTTAAGCAAATTTCTTCTTATGATTTTTTATTTACGAATACAAAAATCCCTTGATACAAAGAACAACAGTACAATCTTTGCATCAAGGGATTTAAATGCTAGTCAGCACAAATTCTTCTATTGAAAGCGCCGCAATAATCCTTCCAGCATTCTGGCATGACGAGCCTCGTCTTTTGCTGATTCATTGAAATAGTCACGTGCCGTTTCCAATCCTAATTGTTGCGCTAAGTCAGCCGCTTGTTTTTTTCCGGCATTTGCAAAGGTTTCACCCTCAAGCATTTGCTGGATATTCGCAAATAGATCCTCTTGAATCATTCCGTTCAATTCAGCAAATCTTGCCGCATGTTCAGCTTCTTCAATCGCAATAGTCTTTAAAATTTCAGCAATTTCCGGATAGCCTTGGCGCTGAGCCAATCGAGCCATAGCCAGATAAAGGCCGGCCTCCGTGGTTTCACCTGTGAAGTTTTGTTTTACAGTTCTTTCTAACTCCGTACCCTTGGTTTCCCCAATCAAGTTTTCAACAGTTAGTGTTCTTTCCATGTTTAAAGACCTCCTAATTTTTTTTAGCTGAAAAGCTCGCAAAAATACTTCCCGCAAGCTCAGAATTGCGGCTTTTGATATCATTTAAGTACATGAGCGTACTGCCTTTATATTCATAGAATTCACCAAATAAAATGACTTCCAGAGATGACCGGACAATATTGATGATACATTCATCATCATGATACACATTACAATTTCGACATTGGTTAAGCAAAAAACCAATGGCTCCGACCACAGCATCATTTTCATAGATTTTAGTATCATTTAATGGTATGCAGGTCATCCCGCCGTCAATAAACTCACTGTTTTGCTTTAACGTGGCCGTTAGACTCTTTTTACAGTAACCAATTAAGCATTGTTCTTGCTTACACTCACTGCAAAGGTCACTTAGACAGCAGTTTCCGATTTCAGCAATCAAACCATCGACATGAACGCCAACTTTCACAAAATATCCTCCTCTCACACTTTATAAATCAATTAACTTTTGACTTCATTTACGCTCTAATCCTACTATAAAACATTTTAATGCTAATTGTTATTATTTACAAGTCATTATTAATAATTTTTCCATATTTATCTAAAAAAATTATTAAAGACCTACTTTACTATAAAAGTAAAGTAGGTCTTTTGGGATCTATCGTTGAGTTTTACTTGTTATAAGTTGCTCTAGCGCCGCTAGTGGCGGTGAGAGCCATTTATCTCGATGAAACAGCATTTGTGCTTGGATGGGAATATCAGGCCCATCCCACTCCAAACGAATGAGTTCACCACGCTGTAATTCATCTTCTACAGAAATTCTGGGCAAAAGGGAAATACCTAGACCATTTTTCACACACTGTTTAATTGACTCAAGGCTGCCAAATTCCATAATGGTGTTAGCCTTAATCCGATTTTCCTCGATTAAGTCCTTCAAATCCATTGGATAGCCGCAAAAGCCTTCTGGTAATAAGACAGTCTGACCTGTAAGATGGCCTATATTCAGCACAGAAATTCCAGCTAAGTCATGATCAGGAGCCACAATAAATACTGTTTCACCCCGGAATAATTCAATTTGCCTAAGCTGCTGCTGCTCCGACTCATCATTGAGACCAAAAGCGACATCAATCATGTTTTGTTGCAGCCAATAAGGAAAGTCCACACAGTTGCCTACCTTAAGATTTATCTGCACCTTAGGATAACTTGCGCGAAACTCCTTTAAAAGCGGTGGCAGCCAAAATACACAGAGTGATTCTGCAGCTCCTATCGTAATCACTCCTGCAACAATGCTATTGTCACTGAATAAATTTTTGATATCCTTAGTCTCTCGAACCAAACGTTCAGCAACCGGCAATAGCTGCTTACCCTGTTCAGTCAAAAATATCTTTCTCCCCATTCGCTCAAATAACCTTGCACCAAGATATTCTTCCAGCGAATGAATTTGCTCCGATATGGTGGATTGAGAATAATTGAGAGTCCGTGCTGCCTCACCAAAACTCAATAATCTGGCAACAGTTAAAAACGATTCTAGATTTCTCAGATACATTGAATCACTTCCAGTATTCAACTAGCCGTAACTACTACAGAGCAGGAAGCTCACTGTGCGCGGTAATAATTTGATGCACAATGCCATATTCCTTGGCTTCCTGTACATCCAGCCAATAATTTCTTCGCGTATCTTTTTCAACTCGCTCCAGTGTCTGCCCGGTTCTTTCACTAATTAGTTTATTAATTCTAGAACGCACCTTAATAATTTCATCAGCCTCTATCTGAATATCAGTAGCTTGTCCGTGAACGCCGCCTAACGGCTGATGAATCATATAGCGGGTATTGGGCAGAGAATAGCGGTCTTCCTTGTCAGCTGCAAGATATATGGTAATCCCGGCACTAGCAACCCAGCCAGTACCAATGACAATAACGCGTGGTTTGATGAAGCGAATCATGTCATGAATGGTATCACCAGCTTCAACATGCCCGCCTTGACTGTTGATGTATAATCGGATTGGTTGATCACCCATCTCCTGCAAAATCAATAACTGAGCTGTTATCTTTTCAGCCAGCGCTTGCGTAATCTCGCCTGAGATAATAATTGACCGGGTTTTAAGTAACTTTTCCTGCCATTTTTCATGCTTGTAATTTTCTTGAAGTTCCAACGTTTCCACTCCCTTTTCGGTGATCTTCGCAGTACAGCTTAAGTCTTAAAGAAGCTGTTTCGCATACTGAAAATATTCTTGCCTATTTATAAAAAAACCTTCACCACCAGCCAAATTCTGTAATATTAAGCAAAAAGCCTGAGAAGCACGTGTATGCTCCCAGGCTTTTATTGTTTCGTAACCACCCAAGCCCGCTAAGGGCAAATCGTTTTATTTATAAACTCTGATCCGTTCTTCTAATGGTTGAAATTCCTTAGGCCCAGGTTCCGCTGTTGGCTTGCCAAAAGGCATTTGGGCGATAAGCTTCCATTTCTCAGGAATATCCCAGGCTGCTTTGACGGCCTCATCAATAAGTGGGCTGTAATGCTGCAGCGACGCACCAAATCCCTCAATTTCTAAAGCAGTCCAAACTACATGCTGAAGCATCCCTGATGAATGGTTAGACCAAATTGGGAAATTATCTTTGTAAATCGGGAACTTGCTCTGAAGAGTTTCAATAACCGCCATGTCTTCAAAAAACAGGATTGAACCATAACCATTTTGGAAAGAGTTGATTTTTTCTTCCGTAGCTGCAAAATTTGCTGCTGGAACAATTTTTTTTAACTCATCTTTGGTAATTGACCACAGTTGATTATGGTTTTCACCAAGCAGAATGATAACTCTGGCACTTTGAGAATTAAAGGCCGATGGCGTATGCTTAACGGCATCCTGAATGATCTCTTGAATCCGTTCATCGGAGACAACAGCTTCTTTACTAATTCCGTAATAGGTCCTTCTGTCTTTCACTGCTGCTAGAAATGTTTTTCCCATAAAGTACCCTCCCATGCCAATCAATTTTGGTAATCCATATTGACTATAGCATAGCTTTGAACCCATAATTTGTCAACAGTTTCTAAAGCTTGAACACTCGTTGCAATTGCAAAAGACACCGCAGAATACTGCGGTGTCTTGCACTGAAAACAGCCTTTTCAACCAGCTGATGTTGCGGGTTTTTCTGCTAAATCGCCTGGAGAAAGTTTCGCATCCTGATATTTTAACAGCCTAGCTGAATTTAAGACTACCAAAATAGCACCGGCATTATGAACAATAGCCGCACCTACCGGCCCCAGCAGGCCATAAGCAGCTACACCAATGGCAACAATATTGATGGCATTGGCAGCAATGATATTCTGTTGAATGGTACGCAGTGCCGACCGGCTTAACAAAATAGTGGTTGCAATTTTGCCAAGATCATCCGACAGTAAAGCAATATCAGCAGCTTCAATGGCTACATCAGTCCCCCCCACTCCCATGGCGATTCCCACATGAGCCTGTGCTAACGCCGGAGCATCATTGATCCCGTCACCGACCATTGCAACAAAATTGCCGTCTTGTTGATACTGACTAACCAAACTCGCTTTTTGGCCAGGTAACAAATCACCGATTACCGAAGTTATCCCGACTTGATTACCTACCGCAGTACCTGCTGCCGTGCTATCACCTGTTAACATCGTGACCTGGCCGATCCCAGCGTCTTTTAACTGAGTGATGGTTTCCGGAATCCCTTCACGAATTGGATCAATAATACTCATAATCGCAGCCAGAGTATCATTCTTCACAAAAAACACAGCGGTAGCACCTTGCTGCTGCTGCTTTTCAACATAACGCACCTGATCTTCACTGATCGTGATATGATGATCCTTAAGTAAAGTGACATTACCCAGCAAATATTGATCAGTGCCGTAAACTGCACGAACTCCTTGCCCTACCACTTGCTCCCATTGATCTGGTTCTTGCAGCACAACCTGCTGGCTGCCCGCTGCCTGCAAGATAGCTTTAGCTAAATGATGCTCTGAGCGTTTTTCAATCCCTCCTGCGATTGCGAGCACTTGCTCTTGCTGCAAATCAGCGAAACAGTGAATGTCCTGCACGGTTGGGCGGCCCAACGTTACAGTACCTGTTTTATCAAAAACAAGCATATTAATTTTTCCTGCCCGTTCCAACACTTCGCCGCCTTTTATGAGAATACCGCGGCGGGCTGCTGTCCCAATCGCAGCGGCGACAGCCGTCGGAGTACTAAGCAGCATGGCACAGGGGCAAAAAACAATCAGAATGGTCACACCCCGGACTAAGTCTCCGGTTACAAGATAGACCAGCAATGCAATGGCTAAACTGAGTGGTACAAACCAATTCGCCCAGCGGTCAATCAGTCGCGCTATCGGAGCTTTGCTTTGCTGTGCTTGCTCCACCATTTGGATGATATGTCCTAACGCCGTATCCTTGCCTACCTTAGTAGCCGTCATCTCGACTGAGCCTAATTGAACTAAAGTCCCGCCATATAATGGATCGCCAATTACTTTGACAACAGGTAACGGTTCACCAGTAATCATCGATTGATCAATAGTAACCTGACCATTCTCGACAACACCGTCAACCGGAATTTTCTCACCTGGTTTTACCAGCAAGCGGTCACCGACCTGTACCTCTTCGGCGGCTACATAACGTTCGCCTTGGTCTGTCAACAAACAGGCTTTGAGCGGTGCTAGCTCAGCTAATTTTTGCAGCGATGTATTTGATTTTTCTACCGTAATGTGTTCCAGAAGCTCGCCAATACTCATAATAATAGCTACTTCGGCTGCTGCGAAATACTCCCCAATGGCAATAGACGCCACAATCGCAATACTAACCAGTAGGCCGACTTTAGTGTCACCTTGTTGAATAATAGCGATAACCGCAGCTCTTACAATAGGAAATCCGCTAATCAGTGCTGCCAGCAAAGCGGTATCAATACCCGCTATTGCAGGAAGCCATTCAAACCAGTGCAAAAGAAGAAGAACGGCAGCAATTCCAATGATAATAAATTCTTGTTTATGATTCCCATGTGCATGCCCGTGATCATGTCCGTCATGTTCATGAGCTGATGCGTTTTTTTCATCCATATTCTATCACTCCTGTACATGCTCCACACATTGATGGAACAATTGCATAATATGACCATCACTTAATGAATAATACACATGCTGACCATCCTTGCGGGTTTTGACTAATCGCATATTCCGCAATTGCCTTAATTGATGTGATACAGCAGATGAAGACATATCAAGCAATGTTGCAATATGATGCACACATAGCTCTTTTCCTTCAAATAATACATAAACAATTTTTACTCGAGTAGGCTCACTGAGTACCTGAAAGGTGTCTGCAATATCCAAAAAAAGCTCTTCATCGGGTAAATCGTCTTTTATTTTTGCTAATCGAACTTCATTAACACAAAGTTGATCGCCGCAATCTAAGTTTTTATTTGACATGATATCACTCCAATCACGTAATTGAGTAGTTGTGTATATGAATATATATTCATATACACAACTACATTGTATCATTATTGAGAAATTCTGCAAGCCTTTTCACAAAAATAAACCGCAGTCAAGCGGCTGCGGTTTATTTTATTCAATTTGTCGCCTAAATGATCATACCCATTAGGTTGCTAAACTACCTCTGATAAATTATTGCTCCTTGGCAACCACGATAAGCACTACCGCTTGCCTGGCAATATCCATAACATCCGCAGCGCTAAGAGTTTCCCCTCCACCAGCCTGACTGAGCCGAACGTCTAATTCACAAGTGTTAGCAAGATTAAAAAGATTATTAATCTTTACCGCGTAATTTACATTCTGAGGAAGAATGCCCTGCCTGAGCATACTAACGGCGTTCAAGCCACCGGCAACCACGCCAATCACTTCAGCTCGCTCATTCAATAATGGACCACCGCTGTTGCCAGGCTGCACTGGCGTGCTGATCTGATACATGGTCAAATCACCTTGCAATCCAGTTGTACTGCTGATAATTCCTTCTCCCAATTTTGCCTGCACTCCCATAATATCTGGTAAAGGAAATCCAACTGCATACACCCGGCTGCCTTGACGCACCGTATTAGAATTGGCGAGAGTCAATGGATTAACTAGATATTCCAGTCCCGATACTTTCACAAGTGCTAAATCGCTGGCTTCATCACAGGCCAGAACTTCTCCCTTGAGCCGTATTTCATTATTATAGATAATTTCAATTCTGCTAGCATCACGGACGACATGATTGCTTGTGACCACAACACTAGTCGTGATGAAGAAACCACTGCCAGTATAGGTAGCTAAACTCGGGCTGAGAAGATTTAAATGACTTGCCGCACAGACCGGCATTACCACGCCAACAACCAACAGAATAACAACAAGAACCGCCATTATCTTCTTGTTAAGCATGTTTCCATCTCCTTGCATCGCCGATTATTTACTGAAATTCATTGGGGTACAAAGGCAAACAGACTCAGCCTTTGCTGCTAATGAATTGGTGAGATAACTTATGCGACTGCTTGTGAAACGGTTACAAAATATCAGCCCGCTATGGCTAGACTGCCACAATCGCCAAAATTGAGCCAATCTATTTTTTACAAGTCTGAATGACAGTAGCAACGCCGGATTCTTGCTAATAAAATACACTAGGCTCAATGATTAAATAGCGGAGATGGTATTGTGAGAATCAACAGAATCAAACTAATTACCTGTCTGGCATTAGTTGTCTTGGTGATTATCGGCTGCACGGCAAGTGTTTGGGCAGCTCCTCATCTTGAGTGGCGCACAACTTCTGTTTATTATAGCGCTAACCAGCTAGTGCTCAGTGGATATTTTTATAACAGCGGTACCCGAATTATTGACAGAATAAATTCCGTAAGTGCTAATGTCTACTTTCGCCAATATGGAACCGATTGGTGGCTGGCATCTTCTGCTACTTGGTATGATCTCAATGTTTATCTCTATCCCGGCGACTCCTATTATTGCAATTTGCGAATCAATACTCCTTATTTTTATAAATTTGACTATTGGAAAGTTGATTCTGTAGTGAACTATCATTTTAGTGATTAACGACAGGATTAATCCACTTAAGTAGGGAAATACTCTCTGTATGGAGGGTGATAGTATGGGGAAAATTTCAGATAAAAGCAGTTATAAAAATATGAAAAATGCAATAAAAAGCTCTCAATTTTTTGTTGCCAAACAAGCAGCAAAAAAACAAAACATCAAAAATAAAAAAGGCGGCGAATAGCCGCCTTTTTTATTTTTTCGTCTTACCAAGCTTCCTTGTTAACAGATAACAAACGATTCCACCCAGCACACCAGTAATAAACTGGGGATAGCTGAACATCATTTTAAGCACCGCCGCCAGTTTCTCTGGCAATTGTACAAACTGCAGCACTAAAGAAATCATTAGATAAAGTCCGAGGACTTTAAACAAGGCAGCGCCCCCAACCGCCAACCAGCGATTGGTTTTCAGCAGCATAGCATATAGGAAAACATAAATCAGGTTAGCGGCAGCCACCGGAATAATAAAAACTGGACTAGGCAGTACCTGCTGCAAAGCAGCAACAACAGGAGCCGCTATCGCAAGCACCAAAGCGGCCTGCCAGCTAATCATTTCTACTGCCAGCAACAGGCAAGCATTTACAGCACTTCCAATCACAAACATGGATAGAAAGGGCGGTACAGGAACGACCAGCCGGATAGACTGAAACACCACCATCAAGGCTAATAGAAATGCCGATCTGGTTAAATGACTATACACGCTTCAACACCTCAAATCAGCAGACACATGAACTGCTTATTATATGACCGGATTATACAATTGATAGTAAGCCCCTTGTTGATTGATCAGTTGCTCATGCGTACCCTGCTCAGCAATCTCACCCTGTTGAATCACCAAAATTTTATCTGCATCACGAATGGTATTTAACCTGTGCGCAATAATAAACGTCGTCCGATTATGCATAATCTTTCGCAAAGCATCTTGGATATGAAATTCCGTGCGAGTATCAATACTGCTGGTTGCTTCATCAAGAATGAGAATTGCCGGATTGGTTAACATCACGCGAGCGATTGAAATAAGCTGCTTCTGCCCTTGGCTTAGATTTCCGCCATTTTCCGCCAATAAGGTATCATACTGCTTGGGCAGCCGTTTAATAAAGGAAGCGGCATTGGCCTTAGCCGCTGCAGCAAAAACTTCAGGATCACTCGCATCAGGCTTACCGTATTTAATATTGTCCTTGATTGTACCTGCAAACAAATAAGTATCCTGAAGCACGATACCAAAACACCGTCTTAAACTTTCCCTGGTATAATCCCGAATGTCCCGCCCATCAATTAAAATCCGACCTGTTTGAACCTCATAAAATCGCGTAAGCAAATTAACTACAGTTGTTTTCCCGGCGCCTGTGGGTCCAACAAAAGCCACCCTGCTGCCTGGCTGAGCTGAGAAGCTGACATTTTTTAAGATTGGCACATCAGGCCGATAGCCAAAGCTAACATGATCAAAAACGACCTGTCCCTGGGGCTGATCCAACGCGCTGGCCGCAGCAGGGTCAGGAGTCTCTTCCTGTTCATCAAGAATTTCAAATACACGTTCTGCACCGGCAACTCCGGACTGCAGGATATTAAAAATATTAGCCAATTCATTCAATGGCCGCACAAATTGGCGGGAATAACTAACAAAGCTGGCAATGACGCCAACAGTGATCACATCCTGTACGGCTAATGTGCCGCCAACAATGGCAATCGCAGCAAGACCAATGTTATTGATGACATTCATGAGCGGCATGATAAACCCAGACCAGATCTGAGCCTTCATACCCACATTGCATAGCTGCTGATTGACTGTTCTAAAGTCCTCAATGGCCTGCTGCTCATGATTAAACGCCTTAATGACTTGAATTCCGGAAATCGTTTCCTCAACATGAGAATTTAATTTACCAAGCTGCACTTGCTGATCTTTAAACAAAATGCTGGTTTTCTGTGATACAGTTCGTGTCAGCAAAATCACTAACGGTACAGTAATCAGACTAGCCAGAGTTAAAGCAGGGCTAAGCACCAGCATCATAATCAAGGAACCGATAATGGCAATGATCCCGCCCATTAACTGAATTGAGGACTGCGATATCGTACTGCTTACATTATCAATATCATTGGCCAGCCTGCTCATCAACTCTCCATGGGTGTGAGTATCAAAGAAGGCTACAGGCAGTTTTTGCAGCTTCGCAAACAATGTCCGTCTGAGTTCTTTCACAACCCGTTGTGAGACGCCTGCCATCAGCCAGCTTTTTAAAAATGCCAATCCGCCTTCAGCAACATAGGTGATTGTCAAAAGCAGCAGAAGCTGCTCCAACAGTCCCAGCTCAATCGTTTTTCCAGCAGCCATTCTGTCTACTGAAACACCAATAATGTAAGGCCCGACCAAAGTCAATGCCGCATCAATAAGCACAAAGATAAAGATAATCGCCAGCGGTTTTCGTTCCGGCCTGAGATAACGCCAAAGCCTTCGCATGGTCCCGCTAAAACTTCTAGGCTTGACTATATCCTTGCTATTGCGGCTGCCAAAGGTTCCGCCCCCGCGAGCCGGACCGCCGATAATAGGATTTTGGGCCATACTAGCTCATCTCCTTCCCAACTGGGACTGATAAATCTCCTGATAAACCGGGCAAGATTGCATTAACTCTTCATGTCGGCCTATACCAACAATATGACCATAGTCCAATACCACAATGGTATCGGCATCCATCACCGAGGTAATGCGTTGGGCAATCATCAAACAGGTGAGTTTCTCAGCATAATGCCTGATGGCTTTTTTTATTTTACTTTCTGTAGCAGTATCCAGCGCACTCGTACAATCATCTAATATCAAAATAGCTGGTTCTCGCAATAAAGCCCGGGCAATTGCCAAACGCTGTTTTTGTCCACCCGATAAATTTACACCACCCTGCCCCAGCCGCGTTTGATAGCCTTCAGGAAACGACATGATGAACTCATGAGCTTCAGCCAGCTTAGCGGCTGCCTCAAGCTCTTCAGCAGTTGCATCTTTTTTGCCCCATCGAAGGTTGTCCATGATGGTCCCGCTAAACAGTACCGTCTTTTGGGGAACGATCGCAATCATTTCACGCAGTGATTGGGGATCAATCTCACGGACATCCTTACCATTTACTTTCACGGCCCCAGAGAGAACATCATAGAAGCGCGGAATTAAATGAACTAAACTGCTTTTCCCCGAACCAGTTGGGCCAATAATTCCAATGGTTTCTCCCGGCATACAAGTCAGCTGAATCTCTTTAAGTACAGGCTCACTGGCATTTCGTTCGTAGGCAAAATAGACATGCTCAAACTCTACTTTTCCGCTATCTTCAAACTTAGGGCTAATGTCTTGTTCAGTCAGGTTCCACTCCATATCATTTTTTTGCAGAAAGACTTCCTCGATCCGGCCTGCAGACGCATGAGCTCTGACAAACATATTAAATACCATCGAAATAATCATCAGCGAAAATAAAATTTGCATCATATAATTGATAAACGCGATAATATGACCGACTTGAATCTCGCCACGACTGACACCTAAGCCGCCTAGCCATAACACAAACACAATGCCTAGATTCAATGTTAATGTAATTCCTGGACCAAAGGCTGACATCATCTGAATGGCTGTAACTGATTTAGCTTCAAGCTCGTTGTTAACCACAGCAAACTTCTCCAGCTCATAGTCAAATCGGTTGAAAGCCTTAACAACTCTTACGCCAGCTAAATACTCTCTGATGACACTGTTTACCTGATCAAGCGCTGTTTGGACCTTGATAAACAGCGGAAACCCAACTTTCATATTAATCAAAATGAGCACAATGACCACTGGCACAACTGCTGCCAGGACAACAGCTAACTGAGTGTTTAAGCTGATCGCCATAACGAGACCGCCGATACATAGCAACGGTGCCTTTAATGAAATGCGCATCATTCCATTTACAAATGCTTGAACCTGGGTAACATCATTCGTCAACCGGGTAACCAAGGATGCTCTATCCAGCTGATCAATACTGGCAAAAGATAATGTTTGGATTTTCTCATACAGATCAGCTCTTAAATCGGCTCCTAACTGTTGGGATACCCTGCTTGATACAATGTTGCGGACAGTAGCTGAAAGCGCTCCTACTGCCGTAATCCCCAGCATAATCCCACCCATATGCAAGATATAATCCATTTGCTTACCCGCTATACCTACATCAATAATTTTTGCCATAAGAGTAGGCTGCAGCAAATCACATACAGCTTCCAAGGTAACAAAAACTACCGCTATCCAAAAATATTTTCCATATTTGTTCCGATATTTATTTAAAAAACGCATAATAACGAATTCCTCATTTTCAAAAGACTATTAATCATCATTCAACCTTGTTAGGGCATTTTATCTATATGTAATATTATCATGGCTGCTCGATAACAACAAATCCTGATCCACAGCATAATCAAAGAACTGCGAAACAAGAAGAAAAAGGCTTACAGAACTCTCTGTAAGCCTTCTACATCATGATAAGCCATGATTATTCTAACCAAATCAGCGGATATGTTGCAGGATTCCCATTCATCTGCTTTGGAGTAGGTGGAGGATTTAGGACTTGTGTTTCTGCTCCATGCATGCCACACTCCGGACAAAACCAGGACTGAACTCGTAACTTTACCATCTTGTCAGCAAATTGATACTCCAACATTGTGTACTTAGAAGTTTTCTCATCATGCTCGCACCAGCCTCGGCCTTCCATATCCATCCCTCCTAATTTAACTGCAATATCTTATATTATATATTGCTTTTTTAAAATTGTCAGTATTTTCTAAAAATATTTTCGTTTCTTGCACACCTTATAATTCGAAAAAATTGTGGATTAATCTATCAGCAAAGACGATATATTTTATCATTATATTGCAAGGAGACGATATCATGCCGATCGAGCTTACCGCTGATGGTGAATTATCCTGTCGTCCGCCCGACTCTTATATGACAGTATATACGCTAATTGACTCAATCATGCAATTTTGTCATGAATACATCGATTGTTCAAACTGCACGAATACCTGCTGCGCCGGTCTTACTGTTTACGCTGATCACGTCTTTGCCCAGAATTTTTTAGCTAAATGCCAGCAATCCATGAGTATCCGCGATAGTGTTGACTTGTTGTTCCATGTGCTGCAGCTTGATAACAGCCAGAAATGGTTCTTACCCCAGTCATCTTCAGGCCAGTGCAAATTTCTGTCGTCACAAGGGAAATGCCTGATTTATGACCTTCGCCCCTTAGTCTGCCGTCTCCACACCTGCCGTAACTGTACAACAGCATTTAAGCAAATGAAGCACAACTTATATTATGCTTATCAAGATGCTTTAAGAATTGAAATGCAAGAATTAGCTGGTAACATAAACCACATCATTGCAAAAGATTGGCACCGGATTAATCCATTGCTTGGAATGAAAAATTATGAAGCTAAAATCTGTGATATCCTAAATTGGTCACAAACGGCAATCAAGTAAATGAATCTCCACTCCACGATTGGGTCAGGTACATACTTCTGGCTGACTTGTCACATTTTTGTCATAATTCCATGTTATGCTATTGCCATAGACTGGTCAGTCAGATTCTTGACAACCACTCACATGAAACGCGCACTGGAGGTTTTTCCATGAAAAAGACTTTATTTACTTTAGCTGCCTGCCTTACTGTAAATGCCGGCATCGGCTTTGCTGCACCAATTAACGATTTATCCCAAGGCCAAACGGCTCTGGGCATTGGTACAGATACCTTTTATATCGAGCACAAGCTCAGCAATGATTTTACGCTTGGTTATCAAAACGTCGACTACAATCATGTCGGTACCATGAACGATATTTATGGTCAATTTAACCTGAATGATAATCTACGGGGAATCGTGGGCAGCCGGAGCTTTTCCTCAGACTCTAAACCCTACATAGGTCTGGCGGTAAACAGTGGATTATCCCCTGATACAGACGGCTATGCTTCAATTATTGCCGGAGACCATTTTAAAGAACTGCAGCTCGGAGCCAATATTAAACTTTCTTATAAAACTGACCTTAACCTAAGCTATCACTCCTTTATGCCGGATGGCGGCAACAACAAAACTGGTGTCGGTGTTGGTGCAACGATTAAGCTTTAATTTTTCCAGCAACCAGATCACAAAAGAGCAGCAGACTGCAATAGTCTGCTGCTCTTTTGTGTAAAATTACTTGGATTGCTCATACTATGATTAAAACATCATGAAGGAACTATCACTATGCCGATCAGTATGAGCAAGGTTCAGGCGTTATTGCCATACCTAATTACATTCACCTTACTAGGCATAATAGCGATATTTTTGGTTAGGCCGCTGACTCGCTATCTGATAAAGTTAGTCACCAGTTCAATGGTAACAAAGCTGCTGACAGAAGAGTACACCAAAAACATTGCTGAATTGCTGCCCTCATTAACCCGTTTTTCAGCTTTAAATTTGCTTGAATTAAGTTTACGGGCTGAGAATGGCAAGGTCATTACGAGGCCCCTAGGATCACCAAGACATTTTGCAGGCTACGACAATCTTATGTTTTCGCCCCGTCAATTGACTCAATTATCACTGCCGGAAAGCACCCAAATAGACCTCTCGGTAACCATTGGCGCCACAGCGCAGAAGCCTTTAGTCATTCAGATTCCACTTATGATTGGCGCCATGGCTTACGGATTGGCTCTCAGCCAAGAAGCCAAAGTAGCACTTGCCAAAGCAGCAAAAAATTTGAAGACTGCCACCTGCTCTGGTGAAGGGCCCTTTCTCCCAGAGGAACCGCTGGAAACCGATAAGTATATTCTGCAAATATGCCGCTGGTCATGGGGCGCCAGAACAGCTGAGCAAATTGCTTTTGCAGATATGCTCGAAGTACAAATGGGACAAGGAGCCGATATGGGCGTAGCACGAATTGAAGCCTCAGAAATTGAAGGCCGGGCCCGCATTCTTGGCGGTTTAGCGCCAGGAGAACCGGCAATTTCTCTCACAGCACCACCAGGAGTTCAATCGCCAGCTGATTGGCCTGCGTTCATGAAAAATCTGCGCCAAAGAGCTAAAGGCATTCCAATTGCTTTAAAAATAATGGCCACCGATCATTTGGAAGAAGAATTGGCCATGGCAGTGGATTTAGGCTTTGATGCCATTGTGATCGATGGTGCCGAAGGTGGTTCTCATGCAACAGCCCCGATTAAACAAGATGACTTTGGAATCCCCAGCTTAAATGCATTAGTTCGCGCAAAAAAATTTTTAAAGAACCATCCTATTAGTTTAGTCATATCAGGTGGTTATTTTACACCTGGGCAATGCCTCAAAGCCTTAGCCCTAGGAGCTGATGCCATCTATCTTGCCACCGTTCCCCTGTTGGCTTTGGGACACAACCAAGTGCAAAAGGTTATTCCCTGGGAGCCGCCAACTACCCTCATTTACTATAACTCTCCTACCAAAACAGAACTTGACATCGACCTGTCTGCTACCAGTGTAACCAATGTTTTTACCGCTATGGTCTTAGAAATGGAAGAAGCCATGCGTGCCTTGGGCAAATCATCCTTAAAAGAACTGAGTCCCGACGACCTGGTTGCCTTAGATGCTTTAACGGCTGACCTTACTGGAGTGAAGCCGGCATTAGGCAGACCCCAAATACCAACACGCCTTTCTCCCCAGCCTACCGAGTTGGCCGCTATCCAGCAGCTTAAACAATTACTGAGCTTTGCCTACCGCTTAGAACAATTTAGTAAAACTGTTCTCATTGAATTGTGCCAGCAACAAGATTTTTCCCGGCTCCAGGTATTGAAAGCTGAGTATCAGCACTTGCTTACGCAAAAGCAAGACTTAGACCTAGCCAATCTTTCCAACTCATCCCAACAATAAGAAGAGACTACAACACGGTTCAGTTGTAGTCTCTTCTATTAATTTTCTATTCCAATCCGCGCTTCGACACCATTCTGATAATAATGCTTGACTTCACGCATTTCAGTAACAAGATCGGCGCGTTCGATAAGCTCCGGCGGTGCGCCGCGCCCAGTCAATACCAGTTCCACCGATTCATGTTTATGATCGATAATGTCCTGAACTTGCTGCCAAGTCACTAAATCAAAGAATAACGCGACATTAACTTCATCCAACACCACCAAATCATACAAACCGCTGCTTACCGCTTGCTTGGCCCGGTCAATTCCATTTCGCATGATTTCAAGATATTCCTGCGGCGGCTTGCCTGGAGGAAATACGACAACGTCATCCCCCCATTTCGCTAATTCCTCAGCCGGTACAGTGCCTTCCTTCACAATAAAAAAAGGCTTCCCCAACGTTTCTAAAGTTAAAAGCGGCGAAACCTGCGGCAAAATATTGTGTTCACTGTAAACTTTAGTTTTCATAAACTGCAAAAACAATACCCGCTTGCCAGCTCCTAAAGCACGAATGGACAACCCAATCGCCGCGGTAGTCTTACCTTTACCGTTGCCTGTATAAACATGAACATAGCCTTTTTTAAACATCAGCCAACCTCCTTAGAAAGTAATTGTTACCCTAAATGGGAGTTTTAGAATTTTGCTATGATCAAGAATTAGTATTTTATTCAACAACTCCCTTAGAATACCTTTGCCATGACATCAAACCCTAAATCAGCATTTTTCACTAAAATTAAGCATTTTTTGCTGAATAAACTCAATTTTTGAAAATAAAAGCAATGGCTATCAATTATTAGGCAGGAATTACTATGTAATTACAGAAAATTATTACAAATCAACATGCGAGGAGGCACACCGAATGTATAATTATTTTAAAACTTTTATCAGCAATGTGCTCAACCATCTCGATGAAGGTGTCTACTTCACTGATTTAAACAAGAATATCCTTTACTGGAATAGTGGTATTCAAACGATTTCAGGCCACCAATTTGATCAAAATAACAACCCAAAATGCTGCCAATTGATTACTCATATCGGGATAAATGGTGAAAAGCTTTGCAATAAACAATGTCCGATTACAAAGGTACTCCAAGATGGCGAGCCACTGGAAAACAGCATGTTTATTCGCCATAAAGAAGGACATTTAGTCCCTGTGACAGTGAAAACTTTCCCTGTTATGAAAGACGGTCAAGTCGTGGGAGCCATCGAACTTCTCTCCGATAATACGCAAAAAAAATTCGGTCACGAAAAAGTAAAAGCTTTAACAAAAACTGCCTATATTGACTCGCTTTCCGGGCTGGTCAACAAGCAATATATTGAAAATAGACTGGAACTCATGCTGAAGGAAATTCCGGAAAAAAGGGAATCCTTTGGCCTATTATATATCAATATCAATGGATTCCGGGCTATTAACGAGTTGTATGGAGTTACAACAGCCGACAAAGTATTAAGAATGGTTGCAACGACTTTGTCAGCCTGCATCACTTCACCCAATCTGCTTGGCCGCTGGCACGGAGCAAGTTTTATCGCTATTTTGGATACAACAAATAAAACCCTTCCAATCATGCTGGCTTCCAAAATTAAAATGGTCATTTCCGAGTCGGTTTTCCCGATTAATGGCGACACCATCCAGCTAACCATCTCGGTTGGCTACACCACTTCTCAACGTTTGGATTCGTTAGATTATATCATTGAACGGGCTACCAAAGCCTCTTTGGAAGAAAAAGAGCCAGCCCCTCCAATCGCACCAGTACCAAACCCCAGCACACCTTCCACCAATAATGAACCGGCGCCTACCAAGCTTCGCTTTCATTCAAAGAAACTATCTTAGCTAGTCACTGACTTCGAAATAGGTTTTAGCATATTTATGTAATGAAATGGGCGGCAGTCCCTGATACATCACATGCAGACTGTGCATGGCCCGGGACAACGCTACATAGAGCAGGCGGGTATTGAGTGGGCTAGTAGAATATTCGGAAACGTTCCAAATGATCACACTATCAAACTCCAAGCCCTTGGCCAAGGCAACTGGCAGCACTGAAATACCGCCTTGATAACTCGCAGCCTGGCCAGAAATCAGATGAAAAGGCTGCCTAACTCCCACCGCTGTTGCTGCCGTCACAAGTTGCTCATGCAGGCTAACCGCATCGCTTTCATGCTTGGTAATGATCCCGATTGATTTCGCACCATGCTTTAAGAAGGATTCAATTCTTGCAACCATGCGGATAATTCCATCTTCCCGTGACACCATTCTTTCCAAGGTAGGTTTTCTGCCAATCTCATAGACGGGAATTGCGCGGGTACTTCCTTGCGGCATAACACAATTGAACACATCAATAATCTCTTTTGCCGAGCGATAACTATGGATAATTTCACGGTATACCGTTCGGGCATCGGCAAATACTTCCTTGAGAACAACATTCCAGCTGCTGATACTGCGATACGAATGAATGCCTTGAGAGAGATCGCCCATGATGGTAAAGGAACCATTATCCGATAGCTGCTTTAAGATTGCAAACTCTAAAGCATTCAAATCCTGAGCCTCATCAACAACAATATGCTCGTATCTGGGTACATGGGCCCAGCCATTGAATAAATAAGCCAGATAAGCTAATGGCGCTAAATCTTCCCGCTCCACCTGCTGACTATCCAAAACAGCCAGAGAATGCTTTCGGATGGCCTCTACATCATAACGTTTATCACGAACACTTTTAAAAGCAGCCTTACTGGAAAACACCTCACGATAAGCCTCCAGCAAATCCACCGCACACCAGCGCTTAAAGTACTTATCCAGAAAGCTCTCTGCTTCTTTGCGGCAGCGTTTTGCCCGATCATCGCTGCCCTTGCCCTTGGCTTGAAGAGACTCAAGTACCTCTACATAGTTTGTTACTTTGAAGGTAATATAACGGGTAAGCATCTGCAGCCGTTCATTATAAGGCATTTTCAAATCTTCCATAAACTTATCTAACTGCTCGCGGGCAGAAATGATGACCTGCCCATCAAATAAATCAATCTCTGTCAGCTTAAGGCAAAACTTCTGAACTTTCTGTTCTAGATAAGTATGAAGTACTTGTAAAAAATCTAATGAGCCTTTCAATTGAGCGGTGTCTTCGAGCAAACGAATACCCGCTTTATCTTTGCCCGCCAAAATGAGCTCAAGTTTCTGGACTTCAGCAATCTTCAATTCTTTACCTGTAATAGCCGCCACTAAATCATCCCACACCATTTGCCGGATATCGGTGGCATCAATTTCGGGCAGCAATTCTGAAATATAGTCTAAAAAGATCCGGTTTGGCGCTATAACAATCAATTTATGCCGGTTGAGTTTTTCATTATAAAGAAGATAAGAAAGACGATGCAAGCCAATCGTGCTTTTCCCCGAGCCTGCTACCCCCTGAATAACGATCACCTGATTAAGCGGCTCGCGAATAATTTTATTTTGCTCGGCCTGAATCGAGGTTACAATATCTCTAAGTTTGTCCGTTGCTCCCTGACGCAGCCTGTCGGCAAGCAAGGAATCGCCTAGCAAAGCTTCTTGCTGGCGAGCCAGAATCTGTTCCATCACGTAATTATCCACAATACTTTTTAATATACTATTTTCAATTTTATACTGACGTTTGATGCTCACATCACCACTATAATGATACCTTCCCAACACCTCATAACTGGCCCTGCCCCCATAGCATTCATAAAAAATGGTTGCAACAGGATCCCGCCAGTCAAAGACTAAAATGTCACTATCCTGGTGAATCTCCATACGGGCTACCTTACAGCGTCCAATATAAAAGCTATGAAATTCAGCAGTGCCATCTTCCCGAAAGTCGACTCGCCCAAAATACGGACTTTGAATGGCACTCTCAATATCATGAATTCGATAAGAGTGGTCACTGCGCATCATGGTATGGACATAGGCACTGACTTCATCTTTCATAAGCAGTGATTTTTGCGCTCGCTGTAATCGGGCATGAATATCAGAATGCAGTTCATTGACAATCTGCTTCATTTCTTCAATGGTATTAGCCAAATGTTGTTGTTCTGCTGCAAAATCCTGATGCTGCTCGCTCATAATACCTCCTGATTGCTGGATCAACTTCACGTCCCCTGCTAGAACTTCATTCTGTATGTATACAATTATTTATGAACATTTCCTCCCAATAAATACACGTTCGGCAAAACAAGCCTAAATAAAAAACCGCCTCTTAACTTTTCCGGGTTAAGAGGCGGTTTTATGATTATACATGATGCAATCCGTACGTTACTATTATTCACCGGTGCGTCCATGATACAGACACCAAGGCTCTTCAGCCATATAGTCGTCCTCATGATAATATGCAGCCCTGGCGCGGCAGCCTCCGCAAAGACGTTTGTATTCGCAAGCACCGCAGCCACCTTTATAGTCCAGTGTCCGTAAATTTTGCAGCACTTCATGATTACGCCAAATCTCATCAAACGGAGTTTCACGCACATCTCCTAATGGGATATTCAGGTACGCACAAGGCTGAACTTGTCCTCGAGGACTAATAATGCAATAGGAAGTCCCCGCCAGACAGCCACGGCCAAACCGCATGTTCATACCCATCTGTTTGGCAATACGCATGAATTGCGGCGCACAGGTTGGTTTAAGCTCAATATTCACTTCCTGCTGCTTTTTCATAATACGGGTCAGAGTATCTTCATAAGCTTGAGCCCGCAATGATTCAGCCTCAATGGAAACAGCCCTGCCGGTCGGTACTAAAAAGAAGAAATGATGGGCTACCGCCCCCTCCGCTACAGCAAAATCGGTAATATTCTCAATCTCATGAACATTCCAATCCATGATAGTCGTATGAATTTGAAACGGAAGGCCCGCTGCGCGGCAATTGCGCATGCCCTGTACCGCACCTTCCCAGGCACCCGGAAAACGGCGGAATTCATTATGTTTCTGAGCATCCATCGAATCAAGTGATATTCCCATGCCCATAGCGCCAGCTGCTTTTAAGTTTCGTGCCATTTCCGGTGTAATCAGGGTTCCGTTTGTGCCAAAAACCGGACGTAACCCTAACGATGTCGCATATTGAACCAGCTCCACGATATCAGGCCGGGTGAGTGGCTCGCCGCCGCTGAAAATCATGATCTTGAAACCCGCTCTGGCAATTTGCTCAAGCAGTGTTTTGGCTTCTGCAGTATTGAGTTCTTCGTCTGCTTTACAGCCAGCATCCCGATAACAGTGATCACAATACATATTACAGGCATTGGTGGTATTCCAGGAAATAATCATCTGTCTTTCTCCTTATTCAACAATATGAAGTATATGCTTGAATACGACGTTCCTTATTTGTTTAAGCCGATTTCTTCATCAGTAAGATAACAGGCAGGATCCGATTCCCAAAAGTCTCCTGTCATAGCTTCAGCACGTGTGCGGAAGTTGCCATTACAGTTGCTTAAATATTGACAACGAGCACATCGACCTTTCAGTAAAGGCTTACGATCTTTTAGACCTGCTAAAATTGGATGAGTCAAGTCAGTCCAAATTTCTCCAAATTTGCGTTCCCGCACGTTGCCAAAGGTATGATGCTGCGTAAATTGATCAGGATGCACATAACCATTTGGATCGACTTCGGCGAAAGCAATCCCCGAGCGATTCCCACCATTCATCGAAATCAGCGACTTAATTCTATCAGCCAGTTCCTGATTATTCTCACTAAGCGCTTTAAGATACATATATACACCATCACAATGGTTATCTACAGTTAAGATTTCTTTAACCAATCCACGCGCTTCAAAATCACGCGTCCGTCGGACAATGATGTCCATGGCTTGGCGGGACTCAGCAGCAGTGACATCTTCAGCAATCATTTGATTGCCGCGACCTGAATAGACCAGATGATAAAAACAAACACGGTCAATATTCTCGGCTTCAATGAAATCAAAAATATGATCCAGTTCTTGCAGGTTATGACGATTAATCGTAAATCTCAGCCCTACACGCTGTCCTACAGCCACACAGTTCTTAATGCCCTGCATAGCGGCTTGGAAAGCACCGTCTTGCCCCCGGAATTTATCATTTACTTCCCGTAAGCCATCTAATGATATTCCCACATAACCAACACCAATTTCCTTAATCTGCCGAGCTACTTCAGGCGTAATTAAGGTTCCGTTGGTTGATAAGGTTGGGCGAATTCCTTTCTCAGCGGCATAAGCAGCCAACTCAAAGAAATCCGGTCTAATGAGCGGTTCTCCGCCGGAAAATAATAAAACAGGAACGCGGAATTCAGCCAAGTCATCAATAAATTGCTTGGCCTCAACGGTGCTCAATTCTCCCTGATACTCTTTCGCATCCGAATCCATATAACAGTGACGACATCGCAAATTGCAAGTCTTGGTAGAATTCCAGACCACAACTGGTCCGGAGCCATTCGTTACACCATGACGAGCTCCATGCGAGTTTTGATTATACCGTAGTCCATCTCCAAAATAATTTGTTGAAAATAATAGTTTCGTAACACTTATCATTTTTTTACCCCACCCACAAAAATTATCGCCGATTTCTCAAAATCTTGTATGTAGTTAGCTATCAAAAACGGAATATTGCTCATAATTGAATCTCATTCACTATTAAGTGTATCTTATCACGTATCGATCTCTCAGGTCAATGAAGCCAGTCATCTTTCTGATTGTAAATTTTCCTAGAAACTTTGGGAATTGAAACCAAAATGCTGCCACCGAATAATCGATGACAGCAGCCCGGTTGCCCGGTTATTCCATTACAGAGGCTGTTTCAAAATACCCATCGTATGTTACGCAACTTACATTCTTAACAAGTAATCGAAGTATTATCGCTAGGTACTTTAAAACAGACTCTTGAGATTGGATGCAAAAATCATTTTTCCTAGCGCTGTTGAGCAACAAGTCCAGCTAAAATCAACTGTAACTTATATTCAATGTTTTGCATAAAGGTAATGTCTAAACTACTAAAGGAAGCTGCCTGGAAAATCGAATGGAACATCTCGGTAATGACTTCAGCCGGAATATCATCTCGAAACTCACCTTTTTCTTGGCCTTTCTTGATGATACTGCTAAAAATGCCTTTAAAGGTTGAACCATCCGCTGGATGAGTGAGTACTTTAGGAGCAGCGCCTTTATTGGCCATACTCAAAAACAATGGCAGAACAAACCGGTTTTCATCCAAGATTCTACCTGTAAATAAAAACATTTCAGTTAAAATGGCGGATGCAGGTTTAGACTCTTTCATCAAGCTTAAGAAATGCTGATTAGTTTCAGAAATAATCTCAGCTAGGAAATATTTTAGAATTTCTTCTTTTGATTGAAAGTAATTGTAGAATGTGCCAATACCCAAATCGGCTTCGTTCATGATCTCGGCAATGGCAGTTTCTTTATAGCCTTTTTGAATAAACAATTTAACAGCAGCTTCAAGAATAGCGTTTTTGGAATTTAGTTTTTTTCTTTCACGACGATTTATTGAATCAACCACGAAACCCTTCCTCCCACCTATAAAACCTAAAAATCTATCTGCGTTTAATTATACTGAATAAAACTAATATTACAATGCAAAAAGCTATTGTAAATTTTTTCTTCGCTTTTCAGAGTCTTTTAACACATAATCCACTTCAACAAATCGCTATTTGCTGAAGTGGATTGCAGGGAAAATTTATTTTACCTTAGGATCAGTTCTGCCGCTTTTTCTTTAAACGAACCATGCAGATTGTTCCTCCATGCCTGAAGCACCGACTACAGGATATACATTGTGCCGGGCTCGTATCGCCGCTTTGCCAGCGGTTGATTAAATCGCTTTCACAAATAAATGGCCGCGACAGTGAAACATATTCGATTGCTGTTTGATTCACCAGCTCGGTAAGGGCTGATAAATTTCGGTGACCGCCGACAGCGATGGCCGGAATAGAAATTTCCTGGGCCATCTCTGCAGCATATGCCTTAAAGTATGACTCTGTATCAGCGTTTACTCTCCTGATAACCCCCTCATTCGGCCGTGAAGAGCCACTTCCACCGCTAATCTCCACCGCATTCAGCCCTAATTTGGCTAATTCGCTGCAGACATATTTGCACTCGGCAAAAGTCATGCCCTGATCCATAAAGTCGTCACAATTAATTTTAATAAGAACCGGATAGTCTGGACCTACCTTATCCCGAATGGCCTGATAGGTTTCAAATACCATCCTGGCTCTATTTTCAAGGCTGCCGCCATACTCATCCTGGCGGTGATTATAATAAGGTGTCAAGAATTTACTTAACAAGTATCCGTGTGCCCCATGCAGCTGAACACCATCAAAGCCTGCATGTTTTGCACGCAGAGCGCCGTCTGCAAAGGCGGCCTGGACAAAGCGAATTTCGTCCTTTGTCATGGCTTGCGGGGTAGTCTTATAGTATAAATCAGGAATTGCACTCGGTCCCCATAGTACCTTGCGCTCAGCAGCCGTCGTCTGTGAACCGAGACAAACCAGCTGAACAATGATCCTGGCATCATAGCTATGAATGGCCTCGGTCAATTGCTGATATTCGTTAATAAAGGAATCATCATAAAGACCCATTTGGCCTGGATATGGCTGCTCTAAATCGGTTACATAGGTAAGACCGGTGATAATAGTGCCGACACCGCCCTTAGCCAAATTCTCATAAACCTGAAAAAGCTGTTCAGTCATATGACCTCGTTCATCGGAGAACCCATCATAAGTTGCCGAACGGACAAATCTGTTTTTTAGCTTTAAGCCAGCTAACTGCGTTTGATCAAATAAAGATTTCATTTATCATTCACTCCTAGTTTGAATGTAATTTACCGGCCGAAATGTGTATATACACATTTTAGATTGCCCTTTAGGGCACCAGCGACTCAATCTTCCGCAATACTCCCTTTAAAAGCTGTTCTTCTTCCTCGGTTACCAGTTCTGCCAAATGCTGCTGAGCTTGATTCCAATAGGGAGCAGCAAGCGCTAACGCCTGTAACCCCTTCTCGGTAAGACTTAATTGTCTAGCCTGAGAATTTTTGCTGGCAGAGCTCTCGACAAACCCCATATGCTCCAATGGTTTAAGATTTCTAACCAATGTCGTTCGTTCCAAGCGCATGGCTTGTGAAAGCTCATTCATGGTCAGTGGTCCAAGTCGCCTGATATGATTAAGCAATCCATATTGGGTAACTTTCAGTCCGCTTGGCACTAACATCTCGTCATAGAACTGCGTAATCGCCCGCGAGGCTCTGCGTAAATTCGTGCAATGACACAAACTCTGGTTACTGAGGTTTTTTTCTGTTTTCATACTACCACCATTTCAATTATTCTCGTTATTTAAACCCACTTTACTCATAAACAATCGAAATATCTCCACACAATTGCGTGTATATACACATCTTAATTGTTTTAATCGTATCACCAAATCCGCCAAGGTGTCAATACCATATTTTATCTGTTCGTCTGTAATTGTATTCAGAAACAACGAAAAAACTTCAAGAGCAGACGCTCTTGAAGTTTTTACAACCCTCACTATTGTTTTACAGTCTCTTTATAAACCTGTTTGCCATCTTTCATTTCGATAATCACTACGCCTCTCACCGCATCATGCGTAGCATTTAAATCCATATCGCCACTTACACTTTTAAAGTTTTTCGTTGCAGCCAATGCTTCCCTAATTTTGCTGGACTCGGTACTATTGGCCCGTTTGATTGCATCAACAAGCAAGTGAGCAGCATCATAGCCCATCGCGGCCATTGAGTCTGGCAATTGTCCATATTCTTTTTTATAAGCTTCGATAAAGGCATTTGACACCGGATTCTTGTCCTCTACCGAATAGAAATTTGTAAAATAAGTATTATTCAGCGGTTGAGGGCCACCCAATTCGGCCAACTTTGGTGAGTCCCAGGCGTCTCCACCCAAAATAGGAATGGTCATTCCCAGCTCACGAGCCTGCTTTATAATCTTACCAACATCTTCATAGTAACCAGGTATGTAGAGTAACTCAGGATTTTGGGCTTTTATCGCTGTAAGCGTAGATTTGAAATCCTGGTCTTTTTGCAGATAGGCCTCTTCGGCTACGATTTGCCCGCCACCAGCACTAAAGACATCTCTGAAAACTTTCGATAACCCTTTGCTATAATCGCTGGAATTATCAATTAGAATAGCAGCTTTTTTTACTTTCAAGCTATTTAATGCAAAATTGGCACCGACTGTACCCTGGAAGGAGTCAATAAAGCAGGCACGAAAGGTGTATGCCTTTACTTTACCGGTACGTTCATCCACTGTTACTTTGGGATTAACCGTTGCAGCAGCCACAAACGGTATTTTATTATCCTCTGCAACCACTGATCCGGCAATACCACAGGAGCTCACCGTAAACCCAGTAACAGCCACTACTTTATCCTGGGTAATGACTTTTGTCATCGCATTGGCCGATTCAGAGGGTTCACCCTTATTATCAGCCGTAACAATCTGAATTTGCTTTCCTAAAACACCACCATTGGCATTAATTTCTTTAAACGCCAGCTTGGCCCCGTTTGCTGCAGAAGTACCGTATGATGCCGTATTGCCAGTTAATTCGTAGACCATCCCAATTTTAATATCCTTGCTTGCGCTGTCACCGCAGCCTGCAATCAGGCCAGTAACAGCAATAAGCAAGATCAGCAGATAACTCACTCTAAAAAATCGCTTGCTCATAATTCCCTCCCATAGTGTAAAAAACTTACGCTAAACTCAGTTTCACCTTGAAATGCTGGTATGTCACCGCCTTTCAATTCTAAGCCTCTATTGGCAAATATTCTATTGTAAATCGTCTTTCTTGGCAAGTACTTTTTGGCCAATGTAGTAAGAATCTACAACATTATATTGTATTCATGATTTGCAAGCTGAATGGATTGGAAGCAGCTGAACTTAGTGGTACAATAACCTTAAATTGATCACATCGCTTATCGAAAGGATGATTCTATGAGTCATGTAAGAAAAGTCCGCAAGATTGTCACTGGGTCAACGCAAATCGACGGTGCAGGTGTAAAGCTGGTCAGGGTGATCGGTCATGCTGATGTTCAGGACTTTGATCCATTTTTAATGCTGGATGCATTTGACTCTCGCAACGCCTCCGACTATATCAAAGGATTTCCTTGGCATCCACATCGGGGAATTGAAACCGTTACCTATTTAATTTCCGGCGAAATCGAACATAGTGATAGCTTAGGCAACAAAGGCACCATCCAAGATGGCTGCTGTCAGTGGATGACAGCCGGCAGCGGCATTTTACATCAGGAAATGCCACAGGCCTCAGAACGTATGCTAGGAGTACAGCTTTGGCTCAATCTACCCCGCAAAGATAAAATGACACAGCCACAGTACCGCGATATCACTGAAGCCATGATTCCAAAAGTTCAGGAAGAGGGCTGTACCGTGGGCGTTATTGCCGGGACTTACCGCAATACCTCCGGCCCTACCCAAGGAGATTATGTCGAAGCTTTAATGATGGATATTCAACTGACTCCAAAAAGTTTATTTAATATCACATTAGATTCAGCTGCCACGCTATTTGTCTATATTATTGAAGGCTCGGGTTACTTCGATACCGACCAAAAAACAGTCATTAATTATCGTCATGCAGTTCTCTTTGAAGCTGGAGAAGAGTTTATCGCTCAGGCAGCAGAGAACGGCTTGCGCTTTCTCTTATTCGCTGGTCAGCCGCTGCACGAGCCGATCGCCTGGGGCGGCCCTATTGTCATGAATACGCGCGAAGAACTTCATGAGGCCTTCCAGGAAATTGAAAAAGGAACATTTATAAAATAACGGGATATGTCTTAACCATTAACCCGTAAAAAAACAGACAGAGCCTTAACAGGCCTGTCTATTTTTTAGTACGCAAACAAAATTTTCCTCCTTATGTTTAATGGCCAATTTGACACACTTAAACCTTCACTGTTATGATTAAACTTGTAGCATTGTAGCATTGTAGTATTGTAGCACTGTTTAGAAAACCAAATGAATGAAGTAGGATGGGAACAAAACAATAGCTCACACAAATAGGGTGTGGCTGTTTGTGTTGCCTGTCTGAATGTAGAAAGGTAGGATGGAAATGAATATTCAACTAATGATCATCATTCTGTACATTTGTGTCTTGTTTGGAATTAGTATTTATGTGAAACGGCGGGCTGCAAACAGCAGCGGCTTTCTATTTGCCGGACGCAAATTAACGACAACCTTGGTAGCCGCCAACATTGCCGGTACCGCTATCGGAGCAGCTTCGACAATTGGAGTGGCTGAAAATGCCTTCCAATCAGGGATTGCCGCTGGCTGGTACAATGTAGCCTGGGCGGCAGGAGCTGTGCTGATGGCCTTAGTGGCAGCCGGCAAATACCGCGAGTTAAATTGCACAACCATACCGGAATTATTTGAACGTTATTATGATAAAAAAGGCCGTGCCATTGCGGTGCTGGGAATGATCACTATTCAACTGGTCATTACCTCTTTGCAATATCTGGCTGGAGGAGCTATTCTTTCCTCCTTGCTCCCAGATATATTTTCCTTTCAGGGTGGCATGGTAACAAGTGCTATCGTATTTATCGGTACTACAATACTGGGCGGCTTATGGTCATCCGGTCTTTCTAATATTTTAAGTGTTACTCTTATTTACGTCGGTATCTTAATCAGCACCATCACCATTGTCACCAATCAAGGCGGCATCAACGCAATTGCTGCGTCTTTGCCTCCTACTGTTGACTGGTTTGGACCGGTTGGCGGACTGGGGTTAGCAACCATTGTCGGGTGGTTTGCTGTCATGATGACTCAGACTATTACAGCGCAAGGACCCGTGCAGGTTGCCTGCGCTGCCATTGACAGCAAAGCAGCAAAGAAAGGCTTCTTATGGGGAGCATTGCTGATGTTCCCGGTAGGCTTCTCCTGTGCCATCATGGGAGTAGCCGCCAGGGCTGCTCATCCAGAGATGAAAGCCACTTTAGCTTTGCCGCAAATGATTATGGGACTTGATCCGTTCATTTCAGGTCTTACCCTGGCTGCTTTATGGGCTGCCGATGTAGCGACTGCCTGCCACATCTTACTTGCTGCCGGAACATTATTCTCGCAGGATATTTATCAGCGCTTTATTAATCCCACAGTCAGTGACGCTCGGTATACACTTATCAATCGCTATGCAATCCTTGGCCTTGGCACAATCACCTTGTGGTTTGCCTTCAATGCTGTTGGTATTGTAAAAACCATGTTGATTGGCCTTAGCCTGACAACTGCTTTTACTCTGGTGTTTTTGTTTACCATGTTTGCCCCTGGGCTTTGCCGTCGCAACTCAGCCTTTTATACCACACTGGCTGGTATTATCACCTTATTCGCCTGGCAAGCTTTCCCATCTGTACAAATATTTGCCCACCCCATTTATATGGAGTGGCTTGTATGCCTAGCAACCTTCCTGTTAGTTAGCTTGATTGACAAAGAAAGAATTACTGCTCCCGATAAAATGGAGGCTGAAGAAAGTGGATTATGCAAGTGTTGACATTGGCCGAGCCGCACTAGCCATGGCCATCAGCAAAGACCGCCAAGAAGAACACGAGATGCGCAGCAAGCTTAACGCTAGCGGTATTCAGGCTACTGCGGTTGACTTTGGCGGCGAATATCTGCCCTCAGTTAAAAAAATTATTGAACGTTCTGTCGTTGCTGCTCAGCGTCAAGGACTGGTAGGTAGCAACCATACCGGTGAAGGTGCAGTAGCAGGTGCTACCCATGCGGCCCTCGAACAAATCACTCCCAAAGCCGTTGGTCTTAACGTCGGTGGAAAAATCGGCATTGCCCGTCATGGTGAGCACCTGTGCGTGGCAGTCTATCTGGGCGTGGGTGTCCTTAACCTCAATGAAGTAGCAGTAGGACTAGCACATCGTTCCTTAGCAATCGGATAACGACAAAGTTCATAAGAATAGAAAATTCCCGGTAGATTAAATCTACCGGGAATTTTCTATTCTTATGAAAGTTTTAAATCGTTAAAACGATTATATCCTTAAGTAAAAATATTGGGATATTTAAGCATGGCCTTCAAATCTTCAACTTCTTCTAACCCGATTTGGGCTCTTTGTTCTAAGAACAACCGAATCATGCAGCTCAATTTTGCCAATCTAAGTATTTTAGCCAAATCTTCGGGAGTTTTGGTCGCAACCCAGTTTGAAGGTGAGCACTCAAGTTCACATAACATCGCATCGATTTCTTCTAGTTCTTTTTCAATCAGTTGGGTATCCGTCATATCAAAAAGTCCACTCCCGAAACGTTATTCACCCTTAGAAGATTTCTTCAGAATCTCTCTAAATTCGCTATTATCCATATGATAAGCTATTTTGTAAATCTCATCATAGCGTTTACTGACAGCTTCGAGTAATGGTACCGTATCATCACTAGCAAACCGGCTTCTTCTGAGAACTAAATCTACAATGGTATTCAATCTTAGCACTTCTGCCTTACTCAATTTAGAGTCATTACTCATACGGATACCTCCCTTGTCATTTTAGATACTTTTCGGTATAAGGTAAAAAATTCCTGCCTATATAAAAATTTGATGGATCTTTTAATCAAAGCGATATTGCTCTTTTATAAAATTGGGCATTATACAATTAATTAGTACTATTGGAAGTGATTTTTATGGCGTTACTCAACAATACCCCTGAATTTTACATCTCCATTGTAAGCTTATTTACTGCAGTTCTAGGAAGTTTCTTGATTTTGCGGATTAACTGGAAAAGCTATGGGCTTCTCTACATCATCGCGTCGGTTTTAGGCAATATAATCTGCTATCTATTCGTAAAATTTGGTTTTTACTCTTTTCCTTATATTTTTTTGCCAATTGCAAAAATCCCGCTCGTAGCGGTTACAACGGCTTTTTCCTTCTACGTACTGCTTGGAGTCCGCTATAGCCCAAAAAGCTGGCCTTATAAAATTGCCTATTATGGTGTAATTGTGAATATCGGAATGACGTTAGAGACGATCTTTAAAACGACAACCCACCTCATAGAATATAATTTTGAATGGGATTTCTGGGATTCCTATACATCCTGGTGGGCCTTCTTTATCCTCATGGAATGGATTGGCGGCAAAATTGTACCTGCTCATTCCCGCAAGCCATTAGCTGAAGAATCCTTTCGTTTTGGGAATTGGTTTTTCTTTATTGTTCATTTTATTGCTATACTGACAATTTTCTTAGCGGGCTATCATTTGGGGTCAATAAAAAGATGATATGAATCATTAGTCCTAGTAAGAACAATACCATTAGTCTATAGAATGTTATCAGCCAAATTGTTACAATTAATTACATAATCTTGTGCTACACATGATTAGCTCCCTATCACTGCCCCTCATAATGAATAATAGTAAATCATTTTTTCTCTCTTCTTTACCCCGCCATACCCAGGCGGGGACTTTTTATTTGGTTGAAAGGTGGTGGCAGACAACTGCGATTATGCACCTGTACTATACCGTTATCCCACGGCTTGTTCAATTTTCTTTCTCTGCCCTACTATTAAGATTAGCCTCGGTCATGTATTTTCCGCTCAAATGCATAATTACAATGAATCCAGCAACACTTATACCAAGATCGATGAGTGGAGTTGATTGACTATGAGCAACCAAACATTATTGTGGGGAAGTGTCGTACTCGCGTGGGCATCCACCCTCTTACTAAAAAGAAAAGAATTAAAACATTACATGCCTGTTGCACTGTTTTGTTCACTTGCTTTTGCCTTTATTTTTGAATCGGGTATTACTTTGCAGTGGTGGGCAGTAAAAGAGCCATCTTATCCACTTGTAAATGTGCCGATCTTTATCTATGGACCTTACCTTGTCGCTACTATCTGGATCTTCAAATACACTTATGGACGCTTTTGGCTATTTCTGATTACTAATATTGTTCTGGATTACATTCTAATTTTCTACCTAATTGATTGGTTTATCCAACGCGGTGTGTGGGAAGCTTATATCTCGTATTTTCAAGCATTACTTATAACTACAGCACTCGCCATACTCTTATATGGATATCAGATGTGGCAGACAGATGACATTAGCTTAGAAATGGTACCAAAAGTTCAGCCTGCCGCAGCGAAACCGTCAGTAGATGATCCAACTGATAAGATAGAGGACAAAAAAGATTAGTTGTTATCTGATAACTTTTCAAATAAACAAATGCCTTTAAAATATGTAAAATAATTTCTATATTTGTATTAAAATTCCATAAAACACAAAGGTTTTTTCTGAACTAATATCGAAATTACCTTGCATGCAGGAGGTGATTTGTTGATCAGGGAAACGCTGATATCGATACCCGAGACCGATAAAAAAATACAGGATGATATTAGATTTTTCATGCAATTTGGTTGGCAGCTCCTCAGTGTTGAACTTCTCGGCATAACGATTAAATACACGATTGAGTGGCCGCGAAAAAATGACTATCCGATCTACCCTATAAAGATAAAGTAAATCAGTCTTAAAAATACACACGCTAATTATTTTCTGATCAGCGGTGGTAAAGCTACAACAATATTTTAAAGTACCCTGATCGCAGCTCAATCAATGACCTGTAGTAATTATCTTCCTTTTTCGCTGCAAGAGAACGAGTATCTTTTTAAAAAATGGATATGCTTTAGATACAAAGAAGTCATAAAAAGCCTTCCGAGTTCTGAACTGAACCCAATAAAACGGACTTTGAGACAAAGAGCCTCCTGTTGTAGGATAATT
>BIFV01000003.1 GCA_003990955.1 Sporomusaceae bacterium FL31 | reverse complement strand
AGCACCTCACCGGCTCCAAGTGAGCCGCTACCAGGAATAGCTCCGGCAATAACTGCCAAGCCAACAACAACAAAACCGACGATTGCGATAAGCTTAATGATGGCTAAACCACTTTCTAACTTACTGAGTTGATCGGCTCCTAATAGATTAAGTAATGTGACGCCAATGATAATAAGAACTCCCATAGATATCTGGTGCCGAAATAGCTACCTTCAATCCGCGCCAAGCAAACAAGAAGAACAAGACGATTACCGTAAGCGTACCAATTAGCCCCAGTTCTTCGCCTAAAATTGCAAAAATAAAATCAGTATGAGGCTCTGGTAAATATAAGAATTTCTCACGACTTCTTCCTAGGCCTACCCCAAATAGGCCGCCTGAACCAATTGCATATAGAGACTGAATAATATGATAACCGGTATCAAGAGGATCAGCCCAAGGATCACTAAATGCAAGCAGTCTTTTCATTCGATATGGCTCATAAAGAACGGCTGCAATAATGCCGACAACACCAAGCGCACCTAATGAGCCTAAATGTTTCATTTTTGCCCCTGAAACAAATAATAGTACAAAAACAGTTCCAGCAATCGATAATGCTGTTCCTAGATCTGGTTCCTTCAAGATCAAAGCAAATACCACTAATAACATCAAGAGTTGTGGAACGATACCCCGTAGAAAGCTAGAAATCCTTTCCTGATGTTTGGCTAAACTTGTTGAGGTAAATAGTACCATACTAAGCTTGGCAATTTCCGAAGGCTGTAAATAAAGTGATCCAAATCCCAGCCAACGCCTCGCACCATTGACCACTTTCCCCAATCCTGGGACTAAAACTAGTACAAGCAATATTAATGTAACTAACATAACTGGTTTCGCCAGTTTTCGCCATACATGATAGTCGACATTCATGGTTAATACCATAGCTAAGAGACCTAGAGATGCCCAGATGATCTGCCTTTTCAAAAAATAATAACTATCATCAAAATTAACATAGGCAGACACAGCGCTTGAACTATAAACCATTACCACGCCAATTCCCAATAAAGCTATCACCGCAAAAAAGATAATAAAATCAGGCGACTTAGGTTTAGTGGCCAATATTTTCCCTCCTAACCTAATTGACGAACTAGATTCTTAAATACCTTTCCTCGCTCTTCATAATTGTCAAACATATCATAACTGGAACAAGCTGGCGATAATAATACGACATGATGTGCTCCTGCTAAGTTATGTGCTAGATGAACTGCCTCATCAAAGGATTGAACGGTATATATGCTTTTTACACCGCCATGACCTGCAGCCTCTTTAAAGCGCTCTTGTGCTTCGCCAAGTAAAATTAAATGGTCGACTTTATCGCCAATTAATCGAACAAATTCAGTCAAATCTGTCTTCTTATCCCGCCCGCCTGCGATTAATATCACATGGCCATCAAATGCCTCAAGTGCCTTAATTGACGATTCAGGATTGGTAGCTTTTGAATCATTATAATATTCCGTCCCATTAATTCTAGCAACAAATTCAATGCGATGTTCAACTCCGCCAAAGTTTTTAATAACCTTAGCAAGTTCTATCACTTTTGCCCCAGCCAAAAAAGCCATGCCGCAGGCTGCCAGAGTATTCTCAATATTATGGCCGCCTTTTATTTTTATATCATGCACAGAACAAACTTCGTATTTTTTGCCTTCCCACATGATTGTAATAGTTTCATTCTTAACGAAAATCCCTTCAGTCAATTCTTCTTTACGACTGAAAAACATGACCCTGGCTGTACCCCGTTCTGCCATATCACGTACCTGTACATCGTCATAATTTAATACCAAAAAGTCATCTGCTGTCTGATTTTTAAATATTGTTTCTTTTGTTTTTTGGTAAATTTCCATTGTTTGATGCCTATCAAGATGGTCTGGCGTCAAGTTCAATATCGCAGCAATTTTAGGTCTAAAGTCAACGGCTCCTTCTAGCTGGAAACTGGATATCTCAGCAACAACCATCCCATCTGAAGCAACAGCAGCTACCTCTTTGGTTAATGAACTTCCAATATTGCCGCCAATAACAATTTCTTTCCCGGTTGTTTGTAACATTTCACCAACAAGGGTTGTTGTTGTTGTTTTACCATTTGTTCCAGTTATTGCAATAATTGGAGCTTGACATAACTGATAAGCCACTTCAATTTCGCTCATAACCAAAATCCCTTGTGACTTTGCTTTTTGAATTAATGGCAAATGAATAGATATACCGGGTGAAACAACTAAATAATCAACATCTTGTAATATACTTTCCTCCTGCATTCCAAGAACCAGTTTTACACCCTGCGTTTCTAAACCAGAAAAATCTTGCTTAATTTTCTCAGCGGGCTTGGCATCATTTAAGATAACATCTCCGCCAAGCTGCTGCAAAATACCAGCCACGCCAATACCACTAATGCCTGCTCCCAGTACAACGATTTTTTTATCCTTAAACTGCATCTTATATGCCTCCTGATTGGCTTACCGCTAATATGACTAACGCAATTGCACTAAAAACCGCTCCAGCCAGCCAGAAAACAGTAACCACCTTATTTTCTGACCAGCCAGCCAATTCAAAATGATGATGAATAGGACTCATTAAGAAAACACGTTTCCCTGTTGATTTAAAAGAAATAACTTGGATAATGACCGATAAAGCCTCAATAACAAAAACACCGCCAACAATCACAAGCAGCAATTCTGTCTTAGTCATCACTGAAACTGCGGCAAGTGCTCCACCCAGCGCCAATGAGCCCGTATCACCCATAAACACTCTGGCGGGGTGAGCGTTATAGCGTAAAAAGCCTAAAGTCGCACCTGCAAGAGACACGCAAAATATTGCTAAATCCGGCTTTGCAAAATTCATACAGATCACCGCATAAGCTAGTGCCGCAACCGTCGTAGTTCCTGCCGCCAAGCCATCCAAGCCATCTGTTAAATTTACCGCATTGGTAGTACCGACAAGAACTAAAAAAATTAAAATATAATATAACGGCCCAAAATCAACATTAACACCTAACAACGGTATCCATAAATCCGTTCCCCGTCCCATATAGTTGATCGCAATATAGCATAAGGCCAAAGCCATAACAATTTGCCCTAATAATTTTTGCCGAGCCTTAAGTCCAAGCGAACGTTTTAAGACTACTTTAATAAAATCATCAATAAAACCTAATAGTCCATGACCCAGAGTTACAAAAAGCGCTAACCATATTTCCAAACTGCTGCCGGCAAAATAAACAACAGGAATGATTAAAGCAGTTAAAATAATGATGCCCCCCATTGTTGGGGTTCCAGCTTTGGCATAATGCCGCTCAGGCCCCTCTTCTCGAATACTTTGACCAAATTTCATTCGCTGTAATAGCGGAATCACTAATGGACCAACAATGAGTGCAACGATAAAAGCCACTACTGTAGCATAGAATAATTCATGCATGATAAGCCTCCCAGACCTTAGATCAACTGTTCCAATATTTTTTCCATCTTCATACCGCGTGATCCTTTTATTAACACAGTATCACCGGGTTTCAGTAATTCTTGTAAACATCTTTGAGCAAGAGCATGACTATCGCAAGCTACAACAGTTAGTATTCCATATTCTTGTGCTGAATCGGCGATATGTTTTGCCAATTCTCCCACTGTTACTACGATATCCACACCAGCTGCCGCCAATTTTTGCCCAATCTGCTGGTGCGCTTTAACAGCCATTGAGCCTAATTCCAGCATATCGCCTAATACGGCGATACGCCTTCCTGGTGCAAATTCAACGAGTGTATCAATTGCAGCCACCATAGACATCGGACTGGCATTATAGGCATCATTAATGATATTATAATTGCCAATTTTTTCAATTGCCAAACGCATTGCACTGGGTGTAAACAGGCTTAGGCCAGCTTTAATCTCATCCGGATGAAGACCTAATTCTAAAGCTGTTGTAATAGCTGCCAATGCATTATAAACATTATGCTTGCCAATGGTAGGAATGACTGCTGTAAAAACTCCCTGAGAATGTTCACAATCAAAGACTGTTTCATATTCGTGTGTTTTCACATTTACAGCTCGAACCTGGCAGTATTCATGCTGGATACCATAATAGATAACCTGCCCTAAAGCTTTGCTGCTCATATTTCTTACGTAATCATTATCTGCATTAAGCACAACAAGACCATCTTTAGAAATAGCAGAAACTAACTCTGATTTTGCTGTGGCTATATTATCAAGTGAACCAAGCAGTTCAATATGTGTTTCGCCAACATTTGTTAAAATAGCAATAGTCGGTCTAGCAATTTCGGTCAGTTCATGAATTTCGCCAAGGCCACGCATTCCCATTTCAACAACAGCCACATCATGACACGGCTCTAAATGAAGTAATGTGAGTGGTAATCCAATTTCATTATTATAATTAGCCTGAGTTTTTAGTACATTCCATCGACTCCCCAAAACAGCAGCTGTAAAATCTTTGGTTGTCGTTTTTCCATTAGAGCCGGTTATAGCTATTACTGGGATGCTGAATCTATTCCGATGAAAAGCAGCAATATCCTGATATGCTTTTAAAGTATTTTCTACAATAATAACTGTGACATTACCATTTATTGCAGATAGTTGAGTTGAAGCCACAATGCCAGAAGCTCCATTTTGTATGGCTTGATTAATAAAGCTATGCCCGTCAAAACGTTCCCCAGTAATTGCTACAAACAAATCTCCCGGTCTTATTGTTCTAGTGTCAGTTGACACGCCTGTAAAATAATTTTCTTCACATTGCTGAATTTTGCCACCCGTAGCAAGACAAATATCGCGAACTGAAAACTCTGCCATTTACTTCATCTCCCTGAGAAATTGAAGAGCGATTTCTTTATCATCAAATGAAATAGTTTTATCTTTTAGAATTTGATACGTCTCATGCCCTTTTCCTGCAATAATAACAACATCTTCAGGATTAGCAATCGTTAAAGCTCTAATGATAGCTTGACGCCTATCAACAATCTTCTCATATTGCTTGTTTGAAGTTAATCCTTGTTTGATACCGACTTCTATTTCCGACAAAATAAACTCAGGATCCTCACTACGAGGGTTATCTGAAGTTGCAATTACAACATCCGCCATTTCGGCAGTTATTTTTCCCATAATCGGCCTTTTAGTACGATCCCTGTCACCACCACAGCCAAACACAACAATAATCCGTTGCTTTGCAAATTGCTGGGCAGTTCTCAATATGTTTTCCAACCCATCAGGAGTGTGGGCGTAATCGACAATAACCGAAAAGGGCTGCCCAGCATCAACCAACTCAAACCGGCCTGGAACACTAACAAAATCCTCCATAGCTTGCTGAATAATATTTGCAGCTATTCCTTCAGCAAAAGCTACCCCAATAGCTGCCATAACATTATAAACGTTAAATACACCAGTAATTTTTAAATCAAGCGGAAAATTACCGAACCCGGACATTAGAGAGAACTTTGAGCCAGTTGCAAATACGTGAATGTCCTGGGCTTTAATATCGGCACTTTTATTTACGCTATAAGTAATAGCACGGCATTTAGTATTTCCCAACATGACGTTGCCGGCTTCATCATCAATATTAATGACTGCGGCTTTATTACTTTTATAGTTATCTGGGCTTTCAAGCATACGGAAAAGTTCAGCCTTAGCATCAATATAATTGTCAAAGGTGCTATGAAAATCAAGATGATCACGGGTAATGTTAGTAAACACGCCGATATCAAACTCACTGCCGGCAACCCGTTTTAGAGCTAAAGCATGAGACGAAACTTCCATAATCACATACTCCATAGCTGCACTTACCATTTCAGCCAATGTTTTCTGAAGGTCCACGACATCTGGAGTAGTATTTTTCGCAGGTAATATACGTTCGCCAATGAGTGTTTGAATAGTCCCGATGACACCTACTTTGTATCCTGCCGCCTTTAAAATACTCCGAATTAGATAGGTTGTCGTTGTCTTGCCATTCGTGCCGGTAACCCCTACCATCCGCAGCTTACGGGCGGGATAGTCAAAAAAGTATGGAACAATAGTTTGCATCGCGCTCCTAGTATTATTTACCTGAATAACGGTTAACCCTTCAGGAGCTTTTATCTCTTTCTCTACTAAAACTGCTGCAGCTCCTGCCTCATAAGCCTGGTGAATATAGTCGTGCCCATCGACCTTAGCCCCTGTTAGACATATAAACAGTGTCCCTGGTATCACATCGCGAGAATCGTGAGTGATTGCTTTTATCATTTTATTTTTATCGCCAGATACCATTGCTTCCGGAATCATCGCGAGAAGTTGCTCTAAAGTTTTTTCCATTTATAAGCCTCCTACAAATATATCACTATTATTACCAATATTACCAATTTTATCTTAGACAGCAAAAAAAGTCCAATCCGTAACTCCTCAATCAAAGAAAATTGTAATGGTAGTCCCCGAAACTACTTTACTTCCGGGAATTGGATCTTGTTTAACAGCGATTTTACCTTCACCAACTGGTTTTATAGCTAAACCTACTTCTGCTAATATCTCTGAAGCTTCACTGAGTGAACGCCCCTGACAATCTGGTACCGTAATCTGCCCTGATTCATATCGGGGTGTTAGTGTATATAATAGTACATTAGATCCTTGTGGCAGCCGGCTGCCCGGCTTAGGTATTTGATCTGCAATCCGTTCTCCCGTTTCCTCAACTCTGGCATTTAGATTAAACTTTTGTAATTCTTTGATTGCATCAGGAACAAGCAGGTTAATTAGATTAGGAACAGCAACATGTTCTGCCTGCACATTCCCTTTTATGCTCTCCATCGAATTAGGTGTAACTTTCAAATACTGTAGAATATCTTTCATCACTGCACCGAAAACAGGAGCCGCAATTTGGCCGCCATAGTACAATCCAACAGGTTCGTCAATAACAACTAGCATTGCAACTTGTGGATCATCTGCCGGAGCAAAGCCAGCAAAAGAGGCAACATATTTCCCCGGAACATAGCCACCTGCCCCAACCTTTTGGGCAGTACCAGTTTTACCGGCAATTCGATAGCCCTCAATAAAGGCATTTCTACCAGTCCCATTTGCAACAACACTCTCAAGCACATCTTTTACTTGTTGTGCAATGGCTGGATCAACAACCTGATTTTGAACATCAGCCTGAAATCCTCGAATCATTTCATTATTTTTATTACGGATTTCCCGGACAATTTGAGGCCTGGTTCTCTGTCCGTTGTTTGATACAGTAGAAACAGCATTAACCAATTGAATCGGTGTCACAGCAATGCTCTGCCCCATTGACATTGTAGCAATATTGATCGGTGTAGCTTTAGTTTGATCAATCATAATTCCTTTAGATTCACCAGGTAAATCAATACCGGTCAATTTGCCTAACCCGAAATCCTCCAAATATTTATAAAAAGGATCCTTGCCTAATCTCAATCCAACCGTAACAAAGCCTGTGTTGCATGAGTTTTCGACAACTTCGCGAAAACTCTGACTGCCATGCCCGCCATGTTTCCAACAATGGATTGTTCGTCCCTGCACTTCAATTCCGCCTGGATCAAAAAAACGCTCATCAAGATTGACCACCTTATCACCAAGCACTGCAGTCGTAGTCAATATTTTGAAGGTGGATCCAGGTTCGTAAGCGTTTGAAACAGCAACATTCCGCCATAGTTTTGATGGATATTCAGCAAATTTATTAGGATTATAGTCTGGCCTATTGGCTAATGCTAAGATTTCACCAGTTTGGGGCTGCATAACGATGATTGTTGCAGCTTTTGCCTGAGTCTCCTGCATAACTTTTTCTAATTCCCGTTCAATAATTTGCTGAATGACTAAATCGATTGTTAAGTAAACATTATTCCCGTCTGTTGGGGGAACAAAGCGATGACTTGCATAAGGTATTTCACGTCCTCTAGCATCATACTCGACAACAATACTGCCTGGGCGGCCGCGTAAGTATTGATCAAATGTCATTTCGACACCATCGAGCCCTTGGCTGTCAATCCCGGTAAAACCTAGTATATGGGCAGCCAAATTATCATGAGGATAATACCTACGGCCTTCCTGAGTTAGTCCAATACCTGGCAGATTGAGTTTCTTGACTTCACGTGCTGCATCGTCATCAATTTTCCGTTTTATCCAAGTAAAAGCTTGCCTTTTTTTCAGTTTAGGTGCTAGTTTATCAGCATCTAACGCTAAAATAGCAGCCAATTTGGCTGCTGTCTCATCGGCGTTACGTATTTCTGCAGGAATTGCATAAACTGATTCTGTACTGATGCTTACTGCCATTTCTCTTCCAATACGGTCATAAATAATACCGCGTTTAGCCTCTACAGGAATATCCCGAATTCGCTGATCAATAGCGTTTTCAGTTAGCCAGCCGCTGCGGTAAAACTGGAGATACATGAGTCGACAACCTAATCCAATCATTATTACCGAAATAAAAAGAAAAAATATAGTCACTCTTTTTCTTATGGTAACATGCGTTGCTGACGCCAATAGCATCTCCCCCATATTAATATTTAATATCCTTTACTGGCCTCCGCTTTCCCAGCCTTTAATGCATTCTTCAGGCTGCCCCATAGGCTCTGATCCCCTGTATTCTCAACAGGATTACTTGGAGTAGTCTTTTCACTATTTGCAGCACAGTAAATAGTTGGAGGTACAACCATACCTAATTCAGTCGTTGCGATGGATTGAATTCGTTGAGGGGATTTTAACTTAGCTATATCCAAGCGTAAAAGTTCATTTTCTTTTTCTGCTTTAATTAACTGAGCTTTAAACTGAACCAAATCGTAACCAGCTCTTATAATTGCTTCACTTCTAATTGTAATAAACATCGCAATGATAGCAAGTAAAACAACTACCGTCAGACACTTTGCGCGCAAAGCAGTATCTACACTTGGCTTGCTAGTGGGAATTGCAGGGGCGAGCTCTTCTTGATAAACATCCCATTCTTGCTTTCTACTTACTAACATGTGTATTTCCCCCTCAAAGAAATTAGAACATATACAACGCATTACAACTTTTCGGCAATTCGCAATTTCGCACTACGAGCACGAGGATTATCATTTACTTCACTATCCGACGGTAAAATCGGCTTGCCAAGTGCTTTTAGCTTTGCTTTATTTTGACAAATACAGACTGGCATTTTGGGTGGACAAATGCAGGCCTTTGCAAGAGACTGTATGGTTTGTTTTGCTATACGGTCTTCAAGCGAATGAAACGTAATGATGCACAATCGTCCGCCTGGCTTTAGATGGTTGCTAGCACTGATAAAAACATCACGCAGCATACCCAATTCGTTATTTACTTCGATACGAATAGCCTGGAAAGTCCTTTTGGCAGGATGAGGCCCCTCTCTTCTAGCTGCCGCTGGTATTGCCCGCTTTATTGCATCTACAAGCTGCCCAGTCGTAGTAATCTCTTGGGTTTGCCGAGTTTCTACAATCAATTTAGCAATTCTTTTAGCCCAGCGTTCTTCTCCATATTCGTAAATAATATTAGTCAATTGTTCTTCACTATACCGATTAACAACATCAAATGCTGAAAAATCACTATGCGGATTCATTCTCATATCCAAAGGCGCATCCTGCATATAAGAAAAACCACGTTCGGCAACATCCAACTGATGGGATGAAACTCCTAAATCAAATAATATACCATCCACAAAGTCAATATTAAGCTCAGCTAAAATCTGAGTAATATTACTAAAATTATTGTTGATGATATCAACTTGGCAAGCAGCACCTGATAATCTTTCCTTGCCAACTGTTATGGCAGCCGGGTCTTGGTCAATGCCAATAAAGCGCCCCTTCGAACTTAGTTGATCGACAATACGCCTCGCATGACCACTCCCGCCTAGAGTGCAGTCAATATAAATCCCATCCGGGTTTGTAATCAATGCAGCTACTGCTTCTTCCATAAGTACGCTGACATGATGAAATTCCACAAAATTCACCTCAAACTATAATTGAGTTGCTATATTCCCAAATTTGCGAGTTCTTCAGCAATCTGGGTTACTGCAGGGCTTACTTCCTCATTATATTTATCCCACGCATCCTTACTCCATAGTTCCACTCTGTTTGATACGCCGATAACAACAACATCTTTATCTAATTTCGCATATTCACGAAGATTGACTGGTAGTAAAACTCTACCTTGTTTATCACATTCGGCCTCAGCTGCGCCAGCAAAAAAGAATCTTACAAAAGCTCTTGCTTCTGGCTTTGCTAAGGGTAATTGTTTCAACTTATTTTCTAGAATAGCCCATTCTTCTTTGCTGTATACAAATAAACAATTATCTAAGCCTTTGGTCAAAATAAAACTTGCGCCTAACTCATCCCGCAGCTTAGCAGGTAGTATAATGCGGCCTTTATTATCGATAGTATGTAGATATTCCCCCATCAACATGGCCATCACACCACCAAACACAATTTACGTACCACAATACACCACAATACACCACTTTTAATAGTATCTTCTGGAAAAAACATAAAAATCCTTCACAAAATATGAAGGATTTTAATATTTCTGTAAATTAAGATATCAATCCTATTCAGTCAGGACTATAGTCCTGTTCACTTTTAGGACATATTAACAAACTAACTCAACACACATCGATTACAGTTCCTGACGTTATCGTGAGCAACTGCTTAGGATCAACAGGCAAAGACGAATTCGCAGTTCCAGCAGCCGTATATACTGTTTGATATTGAAATAGACTTATATCTAAATAAATAGGAATAACATTTAATAGGCCGATTGGCGATACTCCCCCTGGTGCAAAACCGGTCACTTCCTGAACAGTTTCAGCATTAGCAAACTTTACTTTTCGTACATTTAGAGCCTTAGCCATCTTTTTGCTATCAACTCGCTTATCCCCGCACGTCACAATAAGCAATGGATTTCCATCTGCTATAAACACCAGAGTTTTGGCAATTTGGCCAACTGCAACCCCTAAAGTTGCGGCAGCCATTTCTGAAGTATGAGTACAACTATCAAATAAGATAACTTTAAGATCAGGATATTGTGCTAAAAATAACTGTACACGCTGAAGCGGCATTTGCTAAACTCCTCCCGAAACACGATCATAGAATGTTTTGCCCTTATGATCCATTTTAAACTTAAGTATAACCGATTTATAGATAGGTTAAAATAGTGATAGTCTAAAATATGCATTATAACGCCCCTTGTTAGCTTGAGCCCAGCCTCTTGCGAATGTTGAATTCAAATGACAAAAAGCCACAATTATGCTATAATTACTTAAGTTCCAACATATTCCACAATAATTAGGAGGGTTAATTTATGAGTATCACTAAAGATATGAGCATTATTGAAATTGTACAAAAATATCCGCAAACGGTCGATGTATTCCGCAAATTTGGCATGGGGTGCTTAGGTTGTTCAGCTGCGCGTTTTGAAAACGTTGAACAAGGCGCTTCCGCCCATGGTATCGATATCGAAGCCCTTATCACGGATTTAAATAAAGCTGTAAAAGGCGAATCAGGCTGCGGTTGCGGCTGCGGTTGCGATAAATAATCAAAACCAGGGGATTTATCCCCTGGTTTTTTCATTTACTATTCGAGAGCATAGATCTAATATCTACAGCCGTTACTTCACCTTACAACCATAAATCGTGCTGGCCAGAAGATGATCGATCGCTAATTGAGTATATTCTACCTGAAGAACATATGCAGGACGCGATTGTAAGACGCTAATTTCACCACCTGGCAGTATTCCAAAAACAGCCAGCTTTTGCAATATTTTATCATCAGTTGTTTTTAATTCAGCTATTCTCATCTTTTCGCCTGGCCTGCATGTTACTAATGATATGATCTCATTCAATTTAATTACCTCCCCGCTTTACAATGCAATCGAATAAAAGGTTAATAGTTGATGAACAAACCAACCAGAAGCAAAAGCCAGACCGGCAATAAGCAGGAGCATCATTATGGATAAAAGAAACCCGCGCTCTTTAATCATGACAGCGAGCTGCGCTATACAAGGAACAAATAATGTTAATGTTATAGCTGCTACTAGAAGCTGATTATCTGATAAAAGCCCACGACTGCTTAGATCATATAGACCTGCGGCCCCATAGTCGCGTCTGAAAAATCCCAATAGAAAAGCAGGTGTTATCTCATAAGGCAGGCCTAACCTTGCCATTAAAGGATCTATCATCGCAATGAATACCTTCAACAAATTGTAGTAATCAAGCAACCACATGACTAGGCTGGTAAAAATAAAAACTGGCAGGATTTCAATAAAATACCAATACATACGAAACCAAGCCTTTTTGATAATATTTTTTGCCATAGGTAATCTTAATGGTGGAATTTCAATATAAAAATTACTACGAGCGCCAGGTAATAGCTTCGCACTTCCCCATCCGACGATTATAAACATAAAGGTTATATAACATGACCATATCCCTAACGCAATACTATTATGCGATAGCAATGATAAGATGACCCCTAACTGCGCAGAACAGGGAATGGTTAGTGCTAATAGAAAAGTTGCTAATATTCTTTCTCGCTTAGTCTCCAAAGTCCTAGTAACCATAACAGCCATTGTTCCACAACCCGTTCCTAAAGTAATTGGAATAATGGCTCGCCCATTTAAGCCAAAATATTTAAACAGGCTGTCAACCAACATAGCCAATCGCGGTAAATATCCGGCGTCTTCCAATAGTGCGAAAACAAGAAAAAATGTACCAACAATAGGAAGAACAATAACCATGGCATAGCGAACACCCAGTGTAAAAATACCATACTCGCCAACTATTAACGATTGCATCCACCCCACATCAACATAGTGCTGCGTATAATAGATTACCCAAGGTGTAATCAGATGTGCAAAAATTTCTTTATCAATATAGTCGACGAGGAATCCGGCACCGAATTTCCCCACAATTTGATAAAGACCAAAATACAATACAATACATAATATGGGTATTCCAGTAATTGGTTCACGGGCATAGCGACCTAACTTCTCAAAAATATCCCCTTGCCTTTGTTTGCAGCTAACCATGACAATTTTCAGGATATTATCAATTGCAGCTTGGCGCTGTTGTGCTATTACATAATTTAAATGCGATGAATATTTATTCTGAAGGAATGAGATTTCTTTCATAATAAGCGGATATGTCTCTTCCTTTACCACTTGCTCGTGAACCATATGATCGTTCGCCAATAAAAGCAGCGCTATCATTCTTGTATCTAAACCATATCCTTTTGTTAATTTACAACTAATTGAATGAATTGCATCTTCGATATCCTTAGAGTATTGGATCGGGATTGTTTTTTTATTTGTGTAGTTTCTTATTGCTTTTTTAAGATCTTCTAATCCGATATTCTTGACTGCTGATGTTTCGATAACAGGTATAGCCAAAACCTCAGACAGCAATACTGAATTAATGATGACTCCAGCACGTTTTGCTTCATCAATTATATTTAAGTCTAGAATTACTGGAAGCCCAGCTTCCAGTAACTGCAAAGTTATTGTTAGCATTCTGCGAATATTTTTTGTATCTATCACATGGATAACAACATCAGATTTTTTTTGGCTTAGTAACATTCGAGTGACCTTTTCTTCTTCAGTTAATGGTATCAGCGAGTACAATCCCGGTGTATCGATGACTTCATATATTTGATTGCCAATCCTTGCTTTCCCACAAAGAATATCCACTGTGGTACCTGGATAGTTAGAGACTGTTGCATAAGTTCCTGTTAGATAATTGAAAATTACGCTTTTCCCTACATTTGGATTTCCAACAAGTACGACAGTAGACATGATACCCCCCCTAATCATAACCTCGTCTTTTATACTTACGTTCTATTCATCTGCAAGTTTAAATATGTATCAGCAAAAGTGCGTATCGGTTACCCGATACGCACTTTTTTATGTGTGATGTTTTTCGCTACAAGAGATGCTTTAAGCAAAATTCTACTATTATTTTCGCCCAGTTCCCCATCAATCGCTCCCTATGCTAAAGTTATTGGGATCATCGATTTTTAGAACGCTCAGTAATTAGATTTATTTTTTCCACGATCCACTTAATCCCCATTGCCATGATGATATAAATAGGGAAACTATAATAATATTTCCATTTATGTAATGCATAAAATTTTCCTAAAACCAAAACTGGTTCAAGAATAAACGCAAATATTGCTGCCATTATAATAGTAGCTAGTATAAACTCTTTCCATGGTTTATAGCGTTGATAAATAAGCGAATAAATGATTGGTAACGAAGCCAAGTCAACTGCTGTTAAGGGTGGAAATATGGGCATAATATCTACCGGATAATACCATAAAGTAAGTTCTTCGCCATATTCATCCAATCCAAGACAGACTAGGGTCGTTATCAGCAAATACAAACTTATTTCCTGCAGCCGAGCTTTATCGACCATTTTCCACCAAATAAATATAAAGAAAAGAAATACAAATAAAAGAAACCACCATCTTATATGAAATAAATCTTCCTCAATCCAACTTGTAATACGCAAATGAGTCAACATCTTTTGCAGTTCAATTTCAGATGGGTTAATGGTTACTGTATATAACATAGCCGCCTCAAGTTTTTAATCTTATTATTTACATCTAACATCCGATATAAACTATTTTTTGAATATTTCGCACAATAACAAAGACTTTTAAACATAAAAAGAGCGTTTCTTAAAGAAACGCTCAAATCATACACTTCTCAATTTATAGTTTATTAACCAGCTGTTTATATAACTCAATATTTTCCGGAAGATCAAACTTAGGAGGATCAATAGTTATACTATCAGCATTAGAAAAGACAAGACTTGTCAGTTGCACTTTTACATCGTTACTTGTAAATGAATCTGCAAGCGGCACTGATATATGGTGAGAAACATTGATTATGCTAGATAATTTTGTCTTTTCACTGGTTATTGACTCTACTTTCAAATCTACTTTTATTAGTTCTTTTGCTGTTAAAAAGTATGCCACTCCGGCGTGCCGTGAATAGTTAGTAGGATGTATTGTTAAACTCTCGATATAAAAATTAAAACTACTACCGCCAATATTGCAGGCTACCATCAAAAGTCTATGTTGTACCCACTCTGGAAGATCGCTAAAAAACGATATATCTTCTAGTTTCAATTCCAACACCCCTTTGCTTTTTTATACCACCTTCGGCAAAAGGAATAAAATTCCTGCAGCCTTATTAATCTAAAGATTAATGTAAAATCACTGATAGACTTTAGTCTCATTGTGATCCGTCACCATAAACAACCATAATTTTATAACCTGTTCCAAAATCAATTGAAAATGCCTCATTTAAAGCAAAGATTTAAAAAGACGATCAAGCAGCATGACCAATCGTGATAAATATCCAGTATATTTCATAGCGAAATTACGTAAAATACACCAATATCTATGTATTCATCCAACAAGTTCAAATACTTTACAAGCAAAAATGCGTATCGGTTACCCGATACGCATTTTTTTTAGATGTGTGTTGTTATTTTCGCTAGAAGAGCTGCTTTAGGTAAAAATCCAACTATTTTTTCGACCTGTTCACCATCAATATATAGCAAAACTGTTGGTAGACTCATAACACCTTGTTTTTCAGTTAATTTTCGATTTTCGTCAACATTGACTTTTACCAATTTCACTTTATCGCCTAATTCAGTCGCCAATTCATCAAAAACGGGTGATAGTTTTGTACAATAACCACACCACGGAGCCCAGAAATCCACCAATACAGGTGTTTTACTTTCAATCACTTCTTCTTGGAAGTTATCTTCGCTAAGATTAATCACATTTGCCATCTCATACTCTCCCCCTTATTTATTAAGTTCGACCATAATACAGGCATGATGAACTACATTAAGCCCTAGCTGCTGTCCTATTTTAATCAGTTCTTCAGAGTCTGCACCAGGTTGTAGCCAAATGTTTCTAATGCCAGCTTCGGCACATTCACGAATGATTTGTTCCCCATGACGAGGAGGTACTACAATGTCTACAGCTTCAGGTTTAGTTGGCAAATCCTTTATGCTCGCATAACATTTTTGTCCCAGCAACTCACTAACCCCTGGGTTCACCGCATAAACCTCAAGTCCATTATCAACCAAACACTTGAATATTTTATACCCAAATTTCTGTTTGTTGTCACTGGCGCCAATGACGGCCCAAGTTCTTGCTTGCAGCATATTGCTAATAGTATTCAACACTATTCCTCCTAGTTCCATTATATTGTCATATATTTCCACAGTCAATAATGAATATTTTACAAAAAGAATACCCTTACTATTAACTATATGGAATAAACACAAATTAATTCCTCACAAACATCTCGTATAGAGATAATACAATTTCAATAGCAATAAGAATAATTACCGCCCATTCAAGCTTATTGCCCCTTTTTGCATGCGCTAATCCAGAAAAAACTTCAGTAATATCCATGAGCGTTGCAGTTTTGTCTAAAACAGTTTTATATCGATCATCTAACTCAAATAAATCACTTAGGTCATTAAATAAGTTGCTGGCATCTTCGTTATCCCATGTGATATCAGGTTTATCAAGCAACATAATATAAGAAATAGTATTTAACTTAAAGCCAAGAATATTGCCAGCTATTTTAGCTAGTTTGTTATCGGAGAATGCCAATTCGCCTTGCTGAAGTTTAGCTACGATATATTCTATTTCATCAAGCAAATAACCGATTTCAACTTCTACCTTTTCTAAGGCTACTGACTTTGCGAGAATAGTCGCAATAATTTCCATCTGATAATCTTGGGCTTGATCAGTTACCATTAGATCATTACTAATCAACGGTTTCTCGCCTTGCCTTATTTCCAATTTATAATCGTCATAATGGCGAAATTTATCCGCAATATTCAATTCGATTTGAATTTTTTTTAGATAATTCAAAAGATCCATGATCTCATGGTGCTGAAAGTTGATAAATACCATACTGCCAAAATGAAAGATATAAACTATTTTATTACTATTTTCCTGAACTATACCCTGTAATAATTGTTCATGCAAAGACAATGATTCTTCCCATTTATAATTACGATTGATGCCAAAATGTTTAGCAATTTTATTAAGGTTTATTTCATTGTTGATAACAAGGGCTTTAAATTCAGCGTATATCATGAATTCAATCCACTCCAACATTAGATTACATTCACTATATTTACCATTCTCTGGGAAAATTATTATCTTAAGTTAATAGAGCTAATCTTATGCAAACTTCTTTTTTATATTGAAAGAAAAAAGCGTGACTAATTCACGCTTTTTTTAAAGATTTGCAAGCAGTTCATTGACTGCTCCTAAATAGTTCTGAACTTCATAAAGATAAGTTTGGCCCGTACGCCTAACTTTTACTTCGACAACATTTTCACTAATAGCCTTTGGACCCACCGTTATTCTTAAGGGATAACCGATGAGGTCAGCGTCTTTAAATTTAACGCCAGGGCGTTCGTTGCGGTCATCTAATACCGCCTCTATGCCATTCTTATTAAGTTCCCCATATATTTTTTCAGCTAAAGCTAATTGTTCTGCATCTTTAGCGCTAATTGGAATGACTGCAACCGCATATGGAGCGATTGAAACCGGCCAAACAATACCATGTTCATCATTGTTTTGCTCAATTGCAGCGGCCATAGTGCGGCTCACACCAATACCGTAACATCCCATGACCATTGGCTTATCCTTGCCATTCTCATCAAGATACGTAGCTTTCAAAGCAGTACTATATTTGGTAAATAATTTAAATACTTGCCCCACTTCAATGCCGCGTGCAGTCATTAAAGATGCATTACAACGTGGACATGGGTCAGATTCTTGAATAAGCCGAATATCAGCAACAATTGATGCTTGAAAATCACGTGCAGGATTTACATTAATCCAGTGCGTGTCAGGTTTATTGGCTCCACAAACAGCATTAAACAAATTCATTACAGTAACGTCGGCGACTATTGTTACATTCTTTGGCAAACCAATAGGTCCTATAAAACCAGCAACACTATCAAAATAGTCTATAATGTTTTTTTCGTCAGCTAATTCTAATGTAAGGCAACCAAGTTGATTTTGCAGTTTAATATCGTTTACTTCATGATCGCCGCGTACTAATGCCAAAACAGGGCCTTTATCTGTTTGATATGCCAATGCTTTAATCGTTTTAGTTGTTTCGACTTGCAAAAATGTCGATATGTCACTAATTGTTTTTGCTCCCGGTGTATCTTTACTTTCCAACTCAAGCAACTGCTCTTTTTCAGCTTCAATTGGCTTTAATTCCGCTTTTTCAACATTTGCAGCATAATCACACTCATTGCAATAAACAATCGCTGCTTCACCAGAATCGGCTATAACCATAAATTCATGCGTACCACTGCCACCGATTGCACCCGAATCAGCTTCGACCGCACGGAAATTCAAGCCACAGCGCGTAAAAATACGCGTATACGCATCATACATCTGATTATAACTATCTTCAAGTCCTGCCTCATCACGATCAAAAGAATATAAATCCTTCATAATAAATTCGCGGCCACGCATCAACCCAAATCTAGGCCTGATCTCATCACGATATTTATTCTGAATCTGATATAACCGAAGCGGTAATTGGCGATACGATCTTACATCAGTTCTAACTAAGGTAGTGATCATTTCTTCATGAGTTGGCCCAAGACAGAAATCCCGATTATGGCGATCTTTTAAACGAAACATCTCATCACCATATACATTCCAGCGGCCTGTCTCTAACCAAAGTTCAGCCGGCTGCACAATCGGCATAAGCAACTCCTGTCCACCTTTTCGATCCATTTCTTCACGGACAATGGCTTCTATCTTACGCAAAATCCGCCATGCTAACGGCAAATAAGAATAAATTCCACCAGCTGCTTTTCTAATCATCCCTGCTCTCAACATAAGTTGATGACTGATCACCTCTGCATCGGCAGGAGTTTCTCTCAATGTAGGCGCATATAATTGTGTCAATCGCATGAAATTTCCTCCTTAATTAGCTTATCAATTTCTATAAACAATGCTTGAACTAACTGATCTTCAGGTATCTTTCTTATAATTTCACCGCGTCGGAACAGCAGTCCCTCTTGCTTTCCGCCTGCAATCCCAATATCAGCCTCTCTAGCTTCGCCAGGCCCATTTACAACACAGCCCATAACAGCAACCTTAATAGGCTTTTTTATCCCAGCCAAACGTGCTTCAACCTGCTGGGCAATTTCAGCTAAGTTAATACTGCACCTGCCGCAAGTGGGACAAGACACCAAAGTCGGTCCATACTCACGCAACCCTAACGATTTTAATATTTCATTAGCTACACGTACCTCTTCCACTGGATCACCAGTTAGAGATACTCGAATCGTATCACCAATTCCTTGTGCCAAAAGTGCTCCAATTCCTACTGCTGATCGAATAACGCCAGACTTGATAGTACCAGCTTCAGTAATACCTAAATGCAATGGATAGTCAACAGCCTCTGACATAAGCTGGTATGCTTTTAAAGTTAACAAAACATCATGTGCTTTAAGAGATATCTTAATATCATAAAAACCAAGATTTTCTAAAATTGCAATATGGTTTAAAGCACTTTGAACCATAGCCTCAGGTGTTGGATGACCATATTTTTCTAGCAGCGTTTTATCTAATGAGCCAGCATTAACCCCAATTCTAATGGGTATACGACGTTTTTTTGCTTCTTTAACAACTGCTACTACATGATCGGGATTAGGAATATTGCCAGGATTTAGCCGCAGCGCATCAGCACCGCTTTCCATAGCGGCAATAGCTAAACGGTAATCAAAATGAATATCTGCAATCAGCGGTATCGCAACATGCTCTTTAATTTGCTCAAAAGCACGTGCTGCTGATAAGTCTGGCACTGCTAATCTGACTAAATCACACCCTGCTTCTTCAAGTCTTTTTATTTGCAAAACAGTGGCTTTGACATCGTCAGTCTTGGTATTTGTCATGGACTGTACCGAAATAGGTGCATTGCCGCCAATGCCGACTTTACCTATATAAATAGGACAGGTTTTTTTCCGCTTCATTGTCATTCCCCACAATCAAAAACGTCTCTATCTAAACATATAAAAAGGAAAACTAGCTGAGCTGGAATTGAGCCAGCTCAGCTCAGTCTGTTTTAAACATTTAAACTTATCCTAACAAGCAGTTGCAATATAGAAACTCATCACTTTAAAAAAACTTAAGTCGTGCTATATCCTTAAACGTAGTAATAATGAGTAAGATCATTAATAGGGCAAAACCGACCATTTGAATAAATTGCATTTTATTGCGGCTTAAAGACTTACCACGAACACCCTCAATGGCTAAGGTAACCAAATGTCCACCATCTAAAACCGGTACTGGCAATAAATTAATCAATCCCAAATTTATACTCAAAAAAGCTGCGAATTGAAGTAATGGAACTATTCCCAATTGCGCTACCTCTCCAGCCATTTGGGCAACCCCGATTGGCCCAGCTAATTCAGCAGAAGCCTTGCCTGTTATCATTTGGGCAATGCCTGTTACCATACTGCCAGCCACAGTATATGTCTGCTTAAGTGCCAGCCCAATTCCTTCAATGATTCCAGGTTGGTAATTTTCTATTTTCGGCATTACACCAATTATGCCACGATCCGCTTTATTATCATACTCAGGCGTAACAGAAATATTTTTTACAGTACCATTCGTTTCATAGCGGATCATAAGCTGATTTCCTGCATTAGTTTGTACGACATTAACAAAGTCACGCCAAGAATTGATATCCGTTTCGTTGACAGAAATAATCCGGTCACCTGGCTGTAAGCCAGCTTGTGCAGCTGGTTTATCAGGAAAAACATTACCAATAATTGGAGAATTCGACGGTGTATCAATGCCTGCACCAATAAACACAAAGAAAAATAAAATAACTGGTAAAATGAAATTCATAGTCGAGCCAGCAACAATCACTAACATTCTTGCCCATATCGGTTTGGAATTAAAAGAACGTTCATCTTGTTCTTCATCAGGATCCATGCCAGAAATTTTGTTAAAGCCGCCTAAAGGTATGATTCGTAGTGAATATACGGTTTCTCCATATTTACGACTTAGTAATTTAGGACCAAAACCGATTGCAAATTCCTCTACCCGCATCCCTACAAGTTTCGCTGTCAAAAAATGTCCAAGTTCATGGAAAAATATTAATAATCCAAAAACAAAAATTGTTGCAATTAGCGTAGACAATAACACTCCCCCTGCCTATTTAAATATTTTTTCATTTTGTAATATTTCTCCAATAAAATCCCTAGCCCAGGCGTCTGCCGTATCTAGTTCTGTTAATGTAGGACTAAGTACAACTTGGTGATGATTCATAGCCTCAAGAATTAATTCACTAATTGAAAGAAAGCTAATTTTGTTTTGCAAGAAAGCATCAACAGCCACTTCATTAGCAGCATTAAATACACAAGGCAGTGTTCCGCCAGTTCGGCCTGCTTGATATGCATATTTGAGTGCAGGAAATGCTGAGTTATCTGGGCTTTCAAAAGTTAGTGCAGCTATTTTGCTAAAATCCATTTTAGCAAACGGAGCTGCACTACGTTCAGGGTAAGTAAGTGCATATTGAATTGGCAAGCGCATATCCGGCATCCCCATTTGAGCCATGACTGTGCCATCAACAAACTCCACCATTGAGTGAATAATGCTCTGTGGATGCACGACCACATCAATTTTTGAATAGTCCATATCATATAACCATCTAGCCTCAATCACTTCAAGACCTTTGTTTGCTAACGTTGCTGAATCAACGGTGATTTTTTTTCCCATCGACCAATTGGGATGACGCAGACAATCTTCAATGGAAACAGTCTTTAATTGCTCAATAGATTTGCCGCGAAACGGACCACCTGATGCCGTCAAAATTAATCGTTGAACATTTTGTCTTTTCTCGCCTTGCAGACACTGTAATAAGGCACTATGTTCACTATCAACAGGAAAAATTTTCACACCGTTTTTTTGCGCTGCTTCAGTTACTAATTCACCAGCTGCAACTAAGGTTTCTTTATTGGCCAGCGCAATATTCTTACCTGCGCTGATAGCTGCCATTGTGGGCTTTACCCCTGCGAATCCGACCAAAGAGGTAACCACAGTGTGCGCCTTAGACAGTGTAGCCGCCTCTAACAAGCCTTCATCACCTGCGAGTATCCTAGTCGAACCGCGATAACGACGTACTAACCGCTCTGCAGCCTCTTTATCAATTAAGACGGCTAGTTCAGGCTTAAATGCATGTATTTGTTCTTCTAATAAAAGATCATTATGGTAAGCTGCTAAAGCACAAACAGAAAATTCTGTACTATGAGCAGCAATTACTTCAAGAGTCTGCTTCCCAATTGAACCAGTACTTCCTAAAATTGAAATATTCTGCATTACTGACTCCTCAGTTAATTATAGTCTAATTTGCAAAGATCAATTATGTATCAAGCATAGATTATAATTATTTTTGATTTTCAGGTTATAAAATGAAGGCATGTAGATAATAATACACGGTTGGAACTGCAAACATAATACTGTCAAATCGATCCAATACGCCTCCATGTCCTGGCAAAAGCTTACCAGAATCTTTGACCCCTGTAAAGCGTTTAACTGCAGACTCCGATAGATCTCCAATCGGAGCTACAATTCCAACTAAAAGTCCAATCATTGCGCTATGAACAAGTGAGAATTTAAATAAGATCCCCAGTAATACAACAACTAAAATACTACCAACAATACCGCCAATTGCCCCTTCTATCGTTTTTCCTGGACTAACCTGAGGACAAAGCTTATTCTTACCAAATCTTGATCCTACGAAAAAAGCAAATGTATCATTCGCCCAAGTACCAATAAAGGCAATCCACAGGAAGGCAGTACCAAACGACAGGCTCCCAAAAACTGAAGTGATATAGACGGAAGGGTCAGTAAACCTCAGCAGTAATACATGAGAAAAAGATAATCCTATATATAATATCCCAAATAAAGTAATTGCTGCATTCATGATATTAAATGTTGGTGAAAAAACTACTGTCTTCACTAAAACTAATAACGTTAGAACCATAACAAGCATATTAATTTCCTGCGAGTTGCCAAGCCAGGCACAACCTAACAACAAAGCAATTCCGATTGAACCAAAACCTGACCATAATGAAATATTGGTTTGCTTGAACATGACACAGAATTCTCGCCATGCAAGTAAAGCAAGAATCCCCACGGAGCAAGCAAATAGCCACTGCCCATAATTAATAATATAACCAGTTACGATAACGCCTATAATTGCAGTTAATATTCTTTTAATTAACATTTATAACACCTACTTAGTACGATGAGCATTATGTATTTTTTACCCCCCCAAAACGTCTATCACGTTTTTGGTAGTCATTAATAGCCTGCACCAGATGTTCAGGCTTAAAATCTGGCCAATTAATATCGGTAAACCAAAATTCAGAATAAGCAGACTGCCACAACAAGAAATTGCTGATTCGCAAATCACCACTGGGTCTTATCAGTAGATCCGGATCAGGTAGCTGCTGAGTATACAAGTAGTTCTGAATTGTATTATCGGTTATATCTTGAGGTTTTAATTCACCACTTTGCACTTTGTCTGCAATTATTTGAACAGCTCGCGTAATTTCTGCCCGGCCGCCATAGTTAACAGCCAAATTCAATATCAAACCACAATTTTTCTTTGTACGCGTCTGAGCATTTTCAATTTTATGCTGTAAGGCTACAGCCAATTCATCAATTTTACCAATAAACCGAATTTGTACTTGATTTTGATCTAGCTCATCAATTTCATTGTCTAGATACTCAGAAAATAAGCTCATAAGAAAATTAACTTCTTCATCAGGTCTCTTCCAGTTCTCAGTGGAAAAAGCATAAGCAGTAAGAACTTTTACACCAATTTGTGATGCAGTTTTAACAATATCACGGAGGCTTTCAACCCCAGCACGGTGGCCAAAAGTACGTATCAATCCTTGTCGTTGCGCCCAACGACCATTGCCATCCATGATAATAGCAATATGTGCAGGAATTCGTGTTGGATCTAACAAACTAAATCCAGCTTCGCTGGAAGACTTACTGATTTTACTAAACCACTTTTTCCACATATTGACCTCCAATATACCTTTAAGAAACTAAACCCCCTCTTGCGAGGGGGTTCCAATCATGGAGCCAAAATAGCACCAACAGGGCAAACCGCCGCACAGGCACCGCATTCAACACATTCTTCAGAAATCACATATTTGGAATCTCCTTCAGAAATAGCACCAACTGGGCAAGTACCGGCACAAGAGCCGCAAGAAATACATTCATCGTTAATTGTATAAGCCATGACTTAAAACACCTCCTTTCCCATCTTGGCAGCAGCTACCAAATGGTAAACACCATCAGCAGCCAAATGCTGCCGTATAACATAAAGAGAATCGCCTTCCAGCTTAAAATAATCGCGGGTAGGACGAGTTGTCTTGACTGTATATTTACAATTTAGATCAGTCAATTGCTGAATAGCAGATTGTAGTGACTGTGCTAGGACATCCACAGCTTACACTTCCATAATTTCTTTTTCTTTAGCAGTCATTGAAGAATCAGCTTCTTTAATATATTTATCTGTAAGCTTTTGCATATCGTCTTGAGCTTTTTTGACTTCATCTTCCGATATCGCTTTATCTTTTTCTAACTTTTTGATTGAATCATTAGCATCCCGACGAATATTACGAATTGCAACACGGGCATCCTCAGCTTTCTTATGGATGACCTTAACCAATTCAGTACGTCGCTGTTGCGTTAACTGAGGAATGCTCAATCTAATAATAACACCGTCGCTATTAGGTGTAAGCCCAAGATCGGACTTCAATATTGCTTTCTCAATTGGCGCAAGCATATTCTTTTCCCAAGGTTGAATGGTAATCATGCGTGGCTCAGGCACTGAAACATTGGCAACCTGATTAACCGGCGTTGGCGTACCATAATAATCAACCGTTATTTTATCCAGCAATGCTGGTGTTGCGCGCCCAGCACGTAACGATGCCAAATCACGCCGTAAGACTTCAATCGCCTTTTTCATTTTATCTTCATGGATTGCAAAAACATCTTTAATTGTCATTTTTATTCCCCCCCACAAGCGTACCAATATCCTGTCCAAGCGCAGCTTTTAAGATGTTGCCTGGTTCGTCGATACTAAACACAATAATGGGTATGCTATTATCCATACATAGACTTGTAGCTGTAGAATCCATGACTCCAAGTCCACGCTGCAATACTTCTATATATTCCAGCTCTTTAAATTTCTTAGCATCTGGATTATAGCGTGGATCGGCATCATAAACACCATCGGTATTCTTCTTTGCCATAAGAATAACATCTGCTTCAATCTCAGCTGCGCGAAGTGCCGCCGTAGTATCTGTTGAAAAATAGGGATTACCAGTTCCTGCAGCAAAAATAACCACTCGCCCTTTTTCCAAATGACGAATTGCTTTTCGGCGAATGTACGGTTCAGCCATTTGACGCATTTCAATTGCTGTTTGGACACGTGTATCCACATCACAATTTTCAAGCGCATCCTGTAATGCCAGAGAGTTCATAACAGTAGCTAACATTCCCATATAGTCAGCAGTTGCACGATCCATTCCCTTAGCACTTCCTGCCAGCCCACGCCAGATGTTCCCGCCACCTACGACAATCGCAACTTCAAGATTAGTTGCCCGAACTTCCTTAATTTCACGTGCTATAGAGTCAACAACAACGGGGTCTATGCCGTAGCCTTTTCCTCCAGCCAATGCTTCACCACTTAGCTTTAAAATTACGCGTTTATATTTTGAGGCTGCCAAAAATAAAACCCCCATCCTCGGTAAAATTCTACATATCTATCATTTTTCCTCTTTTTTGGATATCTTTTAAAAATAAGAGAACACTTGAGTGTTCTCTTAGCTTTTTACAGCAGCCATTACTTCAGCAGCAAAATCATTTGATTTTTTCTCAATTCCCTCGCCTAGCTGATATCTGGTAAATCTTCTAATTGTAATATTTTCGCCAATTTTAGCAATACTTTCATTAATTAATTGTGTGATTGTTTTATCTGGTTCTTTAATGAAAGCTTGTTCCATTAAGCAAACTTCTTTGTAATATTTATCTACACGTCCAACAATCATTTTCTCAACAATATTAGCAGGCTTTCCTTCATTAAGAGCTTGAGCCCGCAGAACTTCACGCTCATGTTCAATAATTTCAGCAGGTACTTCTTCACGCCGTACAAAGCTTGGATTAGCTGCCGCAATTTGCATAGCGATATCTCGAGCCATACCTTTAAAAGCATCAGTTTTAGCAACAAAGTCGGTCTCACAGTTAATTTCAACCAATACGCCAATTCTACCACCAGCATGTATGTAAGCTTCTACAACACCCTCAGCTGCAACACGTCCAGCCTTTTTAGCAGCCGCCGCTAGTCCTTTTTCACGTAAGAAATCAACAGCTTTTTCCAAATCACCATTTGTTTCAGTTAAAGCTTTCTTACAATCCATCATGCCAGCGCCAGTACGTTCACGCAATTCTTTAACCATTTGAGATGTTACCATTTGAATCCTCCTGTCTATTATTAAAGGTAAGGGGGTAGTAAATTACTATTCCCTTACCTTTATTGTATAAAAATTACTCAGCCGCAGCCAACTGTTCGCCTTGACGGCCTTCCATAACAGCATCTGCCATTTTTGCTGTAAGAAGTTTCACAGCACGAATAGCATCATCGTTACCAGGAATGACATAATCTACTTCATCAGGATCACAGTTTGTATCTACGATCGCAACAATAGGAATACCAAGTTTTTTAGCTTCTGCAACAGCAATACGCTCTTTGCGCGGGTCAATGATAAAAAGAGCCCCAGGAAGCTTATTCATATTTTTGATTCCGCCAAGAAACTTTTGCAATCTGTCCATCTCATGACGTAATGCAATAACTTCTTTTTTAGGCAATACATCAAAAACACCGTTTTCTTCCATTGTTTCCAATTCACGTAATCGATTAATACGTTTTTGGATAGTTTGGAAATTTGTCAACATGCCGCCTAACCATCTTTCGTTAACAAAATACATGTCAGAGCGGATAGCTTCTTCTTTCACTGCATCTTGAGCTTGCTTTTTAGTACCTACAAATAAAATAGTTTGGCCTTGAGCTGCAACTTCACGAACGAAATTATAAGCATCCTCAACTTTTTTAACCGTTTTTTGTAAGTCAATAATGTAAATACCATTACGCTCCGTAAAAATATAAGGAGCCATTTTAGGGTTCCATCTTCTGGTCTGATGACCAAAGTGGACGCCAGCTTCTAAAAGCTGTTTCATTGAAATAACTGACATAGTGCACCTCCTGTTAATTACCGCCGCATTCTGCATTTTTTGTTTTCACCAAAAGCTGGCACAGTACAAAATTAGAATGCGTGTGTTTTTTACACCAGAAGTTAGTATAACATAACTTTATTTAGATAACAAGCTTCTTTATTACAATTTAATGGTAGTATGGATTTTTTTTTACTTTTTATGCAATTGCAGGACAAGCATAATGGCACCTTTCCCCATCCCAGTAGCTTTAGCAATTTCAGTTACATTATATCCTTGCTCTGCCATTGCCGCGATGAGGCGCTTCTTATCCTCGCCAATTGTTTCCCTGTTCATTGTTTTAGGATCACTATTTTGACTAGAAGATTCATCTAAGGCTACATACTCATTGAAAGTTAAAGGCTTTTCGTGCTTCTCTTCGAAGTGAATATTGGCTAAATTTTCAGTCTTTTTCGAATCAAGCAATGTTGAATTATCCAAATTATGAAGATCTCGAATAAGCTGATTGGCACTTTTAACTTTTTTATCCAAACTAAGTATTTTCTCATCAGCTTCAGCTATAAGATATTCTAGCTGCGAAATATGATTTTCCATTTGCTTTAATACACGATCAGCTGTACTCTCAAGCTCATTTTGAAGTTCTCTAGTAGAACTCGAAATACGATTAGAAAACAGACGATGGACGGCTTCCCTTTTGGCTATAAGAAACAGAACAGAAAAAATTATAATAACCACAATACTGATTCCTGTAATCATTGAGCACCTCTACAATCTGCGAGAGTTTAGGTTTTTATATCAATAAATTGACCTCGCAGATTTTCTTTTCCAAGTAAATTATGATGTTCAGCACCCTCATCAGATTCAAGTTCGGGTTCTTTAGCTTCTTTTTTGTGATTACCTTTATGAGGATTTTTTTGTTTTTCCCGATAGCTTTCATCTCTTTGGATTTTTCCACCTTCATTCTTAAAGGTCTCTTGCACCTGTTGAAGGCGTTGGTCTGCTATTTTTTGATTTTTTTCCTCAGAATACTGTTGTTGTATTAATGATTGTTGATTCATAAAAGCTTGAGTCTTACCTACTTCAGTAGATTTAGGAATGATAATCTGCAAATCAACAGGTCGAATATTCATATGAACACCATCCTATAAGTTTATAGATACTTATAGATGTAATTAATTAAAAGGACCAATTTTTATATCACCATCTTCAGCAAAGAAAGACGTATAGCTTAACTGCTCACGAATAGGTTTTATTAATGCACCGACAACAATTTTAACACCAGGGTAAATACTTTCTGCTACTCGAATTCGTCCATACTTCATTTCCTCAAATGCCAATTCAATCTCTGCCATACGATTGCGCATAGTTTCAATTTGTCCAACCAAGTGAAATTGTGCTTTAGTCAATTTTAAAAGCATTTCACGCTTATCAGCAGGCATTGAGCTCTGATCCATAGCTTTTAATATGTTAAGTGCTTTTTGTGCCTGGTCCAGATTCACTTCCAACTTCTTTATCTCTTTCCGTATAAGTTGATACTCTTCCCTCATTACAGGATTAATGCCAACTTCTAACTCTGTACAAGTAGCCATTTGAGTTCCAGCAGTCTTGGCAACAATTTCTTCACCAGCAACCACTTTCCCGCCTGCTATGAGTCCCCGTTTTCCCTGCACGATTACCTTTTTTGCTGCATTGATTTTAGAATGAAACACAACTTCACTGACAATAACATCGTTTCCCGCGTATACTGTTGCATTCTCAATGAACTTGGCTACTACATCGCCAACAGCTTTAATATGTCCGCGCCCCATGCCTTGAACACCCATCTTGATGATAATATTCTTACCTTCTACTGTCCCACCGCTAACAGTCCCGAAAATCTCAACATTGCCTTCTGCTTTTATAGTAAATCCAGCTTGTACTGACCCTCGAACAATCACATTACCAACAAACTCAACATTACCAGTAGACAAATCAACATCACCCTTAATTTCAATAACAGGAACAACATGTATCTTATTATTGGCAATGAGTAACTGTCCAGCTATTGCAGCGACAATTTTGAAATTATCAAGAACTTGTACATTTTTACCAATAGGTAAAACGATATCTTTACCCGGCTTAGGGGATACCGAATTTCCCATAACATCTGTACCGGAAATCCCTTGTGTTGCCGGTATTTTCTCGGCTAAAAGATCTCCTTCTTGGACAATGGTAAACATATTTAAATTTCTAAAATCGACTTTTCCATTCTCAAGTTCTACAGGTTTTCCTTGTGAGTCTAAATCCACAAAATATTTGATGTAGGCATTTGTTCCATCAACCGGACTTTCGCCTCGGGCCACAATGACTTGAAGTCCTGGACGTTCAAAAGCCTGTTGAAGAGCCGTATTATTTATTCCAAATACAATACCGGTATTTTGAATTTTCGCTAAAATCAACTCATGAGTTACCGGTTTGCTATTTTTAGGCTTAATAATTTGCAAAGTTGCTTCCATACGGTCACGACTTATTTGCACTTGAATTTCCGGTTCAACTTCAGGTGGTGGAAGTTCTCCAATTTTCATTTTGGTACCACTAGCCTCTTTTACTGTTTTTACTAAAAGAGGATATTTAAAATCCACAACACCCTGCTTTTTCAAATCTTCAATAATAACTGACTCGTTGACGGATTTACCATTTCCTTGGGGGGGATATACTGCTAAAAAAACTCCTTCATCATTAAGATCTATAGAATAATATCCGTCAATGACATTGTCTTCAATTTTCTCTACAATCTGATCTTGCATTTAATTCCCCTCCCTAATAGTGACTAAATTAAACTTGATTTAATGCGGGATAACGAACCACGCAATCTAAACACAGCCTTAGTATGCAATTGAGAAATTCTTGCTTCCGATAACTTCAATATTAAACTGATTTCTTTGAGAGTTAGCCCCTCGTAATAATAGAGGGTTACCACCAATTTTTCCTTCTCAGGCAATTTCTCAATTGATTTCGCTAAAGTATTTTTTATTTCTTCAGTCTCGACATTATGGGATGGATTTATTTGTTGATTAGAAACAGGCTCTGATTTAGCAAACTCCTCAAGCGGTATTACTGTAGCCGCATTCAACTGATGTAATAAATGATTGAGTTCGTCAAGCGATATATTGAGACTAGCAGCTATTTCGTCATCTTGAGCTGAACGCCCTAATTTATGCTCAAGTTGAGCTACCGCTTGTTCATATTGTCTAGCCTTTTGCCGTAAGCTTACTGGTACCCAATCCTGAGCTCTGATCGCGTCAAGAATCGCTCCTCGTATTCTAGCTACAGCATATGTCTCAAATTTAATGCCACGTATAGGATCAAAGCGTTCAATAGCATCAAGCAAACCAAAAAAACCATTGCTTATTAAATCGTCTTTATCAACATGCTGTGGCAGGCCAATAGCTAGACGCCCAGCTACTAGCCGCACCAAGCCTAAATAATTTTGAATAAGGAGTTCACGGATCTCCATGCTTTTGTTTTGCTGGTAAGCAATCCATAAGTGATTAATTTCTAACATTTGATTATTACTCTTTTCACTCATTACAAAATACCCCCAACTTAACTAGCAGCAGTCAATCTTTTGATGAGGAAATGTGTTCGAAATTATCAGGGGTAAAAGGGTCAAATACAGGATCATTATTCAATGTTGTATTGTCCTGGTCACTAATAATATCGACTTTTTGTCCTGTAGACTTAAGATCATCGGATTGTGCAAATAAGAATTTTTCGGTAATTGCTCCCAATAAATATCCAAACACCCCAAAAATGCTCAATGATATAACGGTACGATAAAGTATTGTGGCAGGTCTGGCATCATTTATGACACTTATTATAAAAGTAATAATACCTACAGCCAATGCAAGACCTACGGCAAATTGAATTTTCAGCACTCTCGGCCCCCTACTAAAGTTCTTTCTCACCTTTATCAATTGTTTTTACCCGATATATACCATTTTCAAGTTTTAACTCTACAGTTCGGCCATAATTGCCCCCGGTATCGTCAGCGATAATCCTAATGTCTATTTTTTTGAGTATTAACCGTACGGCCTCCGCATTACGTTCTCCAACCCGCATAATGTCAGTTGCATTAGCAAAAGTAAACATTTGGGCCCCACCGGCAATTTTAGCAATGACACGAGATTTCGTAGCGCCTAGTTTTAGCATTTCACTTAACATCAGCGGCAATGCAGTATCAGCAAATTTCGCCGGATTCTCGGCCGATCGAGCTTGAGTACTGTCAGGCAGCATGATATGAGCTAAACCGCCGACTTTCGCAATAGAATCGTACAAAGCAATCCCAACACACGATCCTAAACCATAACTGATTAAACTAGCCGGATTACGACCGACTTTATAGTCTGCCATTCCAACCTTAATTAGGTCTGACATTATTCCTTCACCCCTATTGCGGTTAAAATCGTATTTAATGAACCGGGGTCAGGAATGAGAAAAAAGTGACCTTTAACACCATCTGCTTCAGTAGTGAATTCAGTTTCAATAACTAATGCATGATCGCCCATTTGACCTAGTTGAATAAGAACTACACTAAGAATTGCGCCAGCCATATCCATTGCCAATGCCGGAATAGAAGGAAGCAATGTCAAATTGGTAAAATGTGACAAAGCATTCAAGTAAGCGCCTGCCAAAATATTACCAATCTCCATTAATGCTGATTCGTCCATTGAACTTAATGTAGTGGTATATCCTTGACTTCGCCCCATTAGCATATCGACTAAATAAAAAGCACTATCGCGAGGTAAGAGAAACAAGATACTACTAGGAGCAAGTCCATAAACTCTTAAAAAGACACCAACCACCATAGCGTCCGGCCCACCTACCACATCTGGCACATCACCTAATGGCATAATAGCGACTTGGGGAACTGTCATGTCTATCTTTCGATCTATTATTTGAGATAAAGCAGTTGCAGAATTACCAGCACCAACATTACCAATTTCTCTTAATGCATCCAATTGTAATGCTGATAACTTTAATATGTCTTCGGACAAATCGTCCACCTCATTCACAGCAGTATTACAAGCTTAGCTTGCTTTTGTATCCTGTCCGATGCCGATAATCATCTCCAGATTTAGTAAAATCAACAGTCTATTATCAAGTTTACCTACACCGCTAATAAAATTAGCAGCAACTCCGCCAACAACAGCGTCAGGGGATTCAATGTTTTCTTGATCAATTGCTAAAACTTCTGAAACAGCATCAACAACCATCCCAACAACGATTTCATCAATTTTAACGATAATAATTCTTGTATGATCGGTATGTGTTTGTGCCGGTAAATCCAGTCTTTTCTTTAGGTCAACTACTGGTAATACGCTACCACGGAGATTAATTACCCCCGTAATATAATCTGGAGTATGCGGAACTCTAGTAATATCGGTCATACGTTTTATTTCCTGAACCTGAAGTATACTAACACCATATTCCTCTCGTCCAAGCTTAAAAACAACTAATTGAATTTCATTGCTCGAATATGTTTTTTCTACCACGCTCATCCACTCCTAATTATGTTGCATTAATGCCCCAACATCCAATATCAGTGCCACTTGTCCGTTGCCTAATATAGTAGCGCCCGCAATTACCTTAATACCAGCAAGCAATTTTCCTAATGATTTTATAACTATTTCCTGCTGCCCTATTAAGTTGTCAACAATAATTCCTGCACGATGCTCACCCATATGCACAATGACCACAAATAACTCTTCTTGAGAACTCTCACTATCTCTTGGAACCTCAAGCAACTTTGCCAATCGGATGATTGGAATGATTTGTCCCCGTAAAAGAATAACTTCCTGATTTTGAATTGTCTTAATATCTTCTGGTGTAACATTAATAGTACTGTCAATCGAACCAAGTGGAATTGCATATATTTCTTCACATACTTTTACAAGTAATGCTTGAATTATTGCAAGGGTTAATGGCAATCGTATTTTAAATTTACTACCTTCATTTAATTTAGTTTCTACATCAACCATACCGCCAAGAGATTCAATTTTATTTTTTACTGCGTCCATACCAACGCCGCGGCCTGATACATCGGTTACAACATCAGCTGTAGAAAATCCAGGTAAAAACACTAAGCGAACAGCATCATTTGAATCCATTTTCTCAGCGTCCGATTGAGAAATAAGACCTTTATCTACTGCCTTCTGTTTAATGATATCAGGATTAATACCTTTTCCATCATCTTCAACAATGATAATAACGTTATTTCCTTCATGCCTTGCAATTAAACGAATTTCACCAATAGCATTTTTCCCTTTAGCCTGTCGTTCATTGGGTGTTTCAATACCATGATCAATCGCATTTCGCAGAAGATGGACAAGCGGGTCGCCAATCTCATCAATTACAGTACGATCTAGTTCTGTCTCTTCCCCCTGAATAATAAGATTTACTTCTTTATTCAAATCACGGGATAAATCACGTACCATTCGCGGAAAGCGGTTAAACACTTGACCAACGGGAACCATTCTTACTTTCATTACCACAGCTTGAAGATCTGTTGTAACCCGATCCATTTGTTCAATGGTTTCAACTAAATCAGTTAAGCGATGAGTGATCCCGATTTGTTCTAATCGAGTTTTGTTAATAACCAGCTCGCCAACAAGATTAAGCAGTGAATCTAATTTATCAATATCTACGCGAACCGATTGTCCGCTTTTCATCTTTTTATCAACAGCTTGATTTTGTGGAGGAAGCTTGTCGACTTTTGTCACTTGATTATCCGCTAAAATTTCTGAAATTACGGGTGATGCAGTTTTGTCTGTCTTCGTACTGCTTTGCCCTTCACACACTAAAACTTCTGCACTTTCAACTTCAGATATTGACAATATAGCTTGTTGTATCTTATCAGAGTCAGCCGCAGTCAAAAGTAAAACTTCAAAACTATGATCAAATTTTTCTTTTTCTAAATCTTCAGTGGAGGGAATGGCTTTAATGACTTCACCTAATTCTTCTAAAGCACTAATGACCATATAAGCTCTCGCAGATTTAAGCAGGCACCCCTGTCGTAAACTAACTTGAATCTCAAAAGCCTGCATGCCAGTCCCCTTGGCAGTCTTAACCATTAAAGCTTCTGTTTCATTTAATGCTAGAGTTGAACTTTCAACAGATTTTTTTTCTTCTGTAGATGAAACCGGTTCCCCTTTTGCTAACATCGTCAATCTTTCTACTAAAGGTTTAATATCTAAAGATGAGTTATTTCCACTGGCTACGTTTTCTACCAATTGCTCTAACGTATCGACACATTTAAAAACAGTATCAACAATCTCGTGCGTTGCTTTTAGCTGGCTCTTGCGAAGTAAGTCGAGAATATTTTCCATTTCGTGAGTTAGTTCAGCTATCGTAGTAAACCCCATAGTTGCAGACATGCCTTTTATGGTATGAGCACTGCGAAAAATTTCATCTAGAACAGATAAATTTTCTGGGTCGTTTTCTAACTCAAGCAGACAACTGTTCAGTGTTTGTAAATGTTCACGCGACTCTTCCAAAAACATCCCCATATACTGGTTAGTGTCCATTATAATTCCCCCATATTATTTGGTAACTGATTTTATTATTTCAGCTGCTATTGCATTAATAGGAGCAACTTTATCAATTACACCCATTTCAATTGCAGACTTTGGCATTCCAAATACAACGGCAGTTGATTGATCCTCGGCAATGTTATAGCCACGTTGCTGCTTAATCACTTGCATCCCCTTAGAACCGTCGTGCCCCATTCCGGTAAGAATTACGCCAACTACTTTCTCTCCATAAACTTTCGCTACAGACTCAAACATCGGATCAACTGCAGGTCGATGCCCCCCCAAAGGCGGACTTTGATTCAATTTAATAACTTTTTTATTTGAACTAGTTTCAATTGTCATATGATAATCACCTGGAGCAATAAAAACTACTCCGGGCTGAATGATATCATTATTCTCAGCTTCTTTTACAGTTAAAGAAGATATCGAATTCAACCTATCTGCTAAGGATTTTGTAAAACCTGGCGGCATATGCTGGACAATGAGTACACCGCAAGGTAAATTACCTGGTAACTTCGTAATAATCTCTTGCAGAGCTCTTGGGCCTCCAGTTGAAGTTCCAATTGCCACAATTTTATCATTTTGCAAAACTAACTGTTTTGCAGGTAGAGGTGCTGAGACAACATTTTTAGCAGTTGGCAATGCCAACCTGGTGACATTCGCCCGAACTGCAGCTCGGCATTTAATGATCAATTCTGCACTTATTCCAGAAATATTGGAAATTGGGCCTGAGACCTTAGCTACAAAATCTACCGCTCCTAATGCCAAAGCCCGAATAGTAGCTTCCGCTCCAGCTTGCGTCAAACTGCTAACCATGACTACTGGAGTTGGAAATTCTCGCATGATTGTTTCTAATGCTTGAATCCCATCCATAATAGGCATTTCAACATCCATTGTAATTAAATCAGGTTTTAGCCGCTTTACCTTATCGATAGCATCTTGTCCATTACGAGCAGTGTCTAGGACTGTAAAATCACTTTCGCCTGCAAATAGGTCTGAAAGCATTTTTCTCATAAATGCCGAATCATCAACAATCAATATTCGTATCATATCGCCACCTCAATTTCAACTATAGCCCTTTTTGGCGCTCTTCCAACTGTTTTTTGAAAATAAATTTAATGATTTTATTTCGTGTACTCTCGGCTAAATCTAAGAACTTCGTACCAACCCAGAATATTGGCAAGTCCGATTTGGGCTGTTCGACCCGAACGACTTCACAAAGAATGTCCAATGGACCAACCTCAGGAAAATCGATCGTTACCTTCAATTTGGTTCCCAAACGAATAGGCTGCTTACTGATTAGTCGAACCCCACCACCACTAATATCTTTTGTAACAGATTTAATGATTGGCACGTCCTCCAACGTCGTGATAACCTGCCATTGAACTGGTAACGCTGTATCAATGCGTACAAAAGCACGCTGTTGGATTCTTTTAATATCATGAGGCAATGATACAATCCAGATCGGAATGGGCTGTATCCGTTTATCAATAAAGACACAAGTAAGCTGATATGCAGCATTATGAAGAACTAGCCGAATGAAAAACTTACTACCACTATGAAGTAAGATTGGCTGCCCCTTAGACATCGGCATAGCAATTACTAGATTTTGTGAATTAACTTCCTCTATTCGGCTAGTAAATTTTGCTCCAGGTGTAGAGGCTAGCATAATTTCTAATCGTTGATTAACTTTTAATATATGTTCAAGGTTTATTGGTTCAGATTGACTCACCTTGTACCTCCTGCCAACAGAAATACCTATTGTTTCCAGAATTCAAAAACCTTTGTAAAAAAGCTCTTAATTCCTCGCGAATACGCTTCACTCCGACCATATAACAAACATTGCGCAATTTGTTCGATGCACCGTGATGAGACTGATTCAGGAAACGATAGCAATACTGGAGTTTGAGTTTTAACAGCTTTAATAAGATTACGATCCTCATAAATAACCCCTAACCCACTAATCGATAAATCCAGGAAGCGTAGCGCAGCTTTTGTTAGCTTCTCTGTGACCAGTTCGCCCTCATCGTCTTCAATAACTCTATTAACAACCAACTTTAATGAAGCAGAGCCTTGATAATTTGTATAGGCCTTCATCATTGCATAGGCATCAGTGATTGCTGTAGGCTCAGGAGTAGTAATAATAATAACTTCATCAGCTGCAACAACAAAGTTAAGTACATTTCGGCTTAGTCCTGCGCCAGTGTCAATTAGAATAATATCAGCCCAACTGTCAAACAACGAAATTTGATTTATAATCGTATAAAGCTGGGAATTCGTAAGGTTTGCTAAGTAATGGATCCCAGAACCACCCGATAAATATTTAATTCCTCGTGGTCCATCAGCAATAACTTCGTAAATTGACAACTCATCTTCAAGTAAACTCATTATATTATGAGGAGCACTGCACCCCAAGATAACATCGACATTTGCCGTTCCTAAATCCGCATCAATAATCAATACCTTTTGGCCTGCATTTGCTAAAGAAATCGCTAAATTAACAGTAAAGTTAGTCTTGCCAACACCGCCTTTACCACTTGTTACAGCGATCACACGTGCTTTTGCCGAGCCATGAGTAAGGCCTAAAGGATTAGGGGCTTTCGCATTTTGCACTAATTTCCTTAATTTTTCTGCCTGATCATGCATAATTAATCCCTCAAGATCAAATTTGCGAGTTTTTGAGGATTTGCTAATTCAATGTCGTCGGGTACGTTCTGACCGTTTGTTATATAAGAAATGCTTGTTGGAAATTGATAAATCAGATTAATTATTGTTCCTATATTGCTAGCCTCATCGACCTTGGTAAATAAAAATCTATGGGGCGAACAAACAGAGAATTTCCTCACAATATCCAATGCATCTTTATATTTAGTTGTTGCACTTAATACTAAATGGGTTTCAATATGTGGAGCAGTTTCTAAAAAAGCTTGCAATTCGGCTAGCTGATAATGATTTCGCGGACTTCTTCCTGCAGTATCAATTAGCACTAATTGTTTATCTTGATGCCTTTGCAGAGCAGTTTTTAATTCATCTGGACTATACACAATTTCAATTGGGACACCAATGATATCCGAGTATGTTTTTAATTGTTCTACTGCGGAAATCCGATAAGTATCCGCAGTAATCATAGCCACTTTATAACCTTTGTTGATCGAAAAATGAGCAGCAAGCTTAGCAATTGTTGTTGTCTTACCAACACCAGTCGGCCCAATAAAAGCCACTGCTTTACTGCCTACAATTGGTATATCAATGCCTTCCACACGTTGAAAGCAGTTGACAATTCGCTCAAATAAAAGTTCTCTAATTACCTCAGGTTGGTTTAAAGAAACACGCACCTGATTTGGGATATTCTTAAGCAAATCTTCAGCGATTTTTAACTCAACGTCATTTTTAATTAATAAATCAATGAGCAAGTCATTATTGTTATCTCCTTTGGGGATTTTATATAATACTTGCTCTAGCATGGTTCGCATACTTGCAATTTCAGTCTGAAGTTCACTTGTCTTATTACTGTAATCACTTTGATATTTGCTATCAAAGGAATGGCTCGGATAAAGGGTTTTCTTTTCTACACTAGCCGCAACAGGAACTGAGTCTATAGCAGCCATAACTTCAACCATCTCTTTAGCACCGAAGCCCAAAAGTCCACCTTTTTTAAAACGACGAGTATGCAGGATTACGGCATCCCTGCCAAGTTCACTTTTAACTTGCCCCATGGCCTCCTGCATAGTTTGCGCTGTAAATACCTTAACTTTCATTATGCTTTCACCATTCCTAACGCCTGCACCTCAACCTTAGACTCTAATTCGGCATAAGATAGCACAATTAAACCTGGTGCAACTCGTTCAGTAAGTTTACGGAAATATAATCGTACTGCCGGACTAGTAAGCACGATGGGCTGATATCCGACATTTGTTAATTTGGGTAATTCACTGTTCAAACTATTAATCATACTTTGCATTAAATTAGGTTCGAGAGCGACATAAGAACCATGTTCGGTACGTTGGACAGATGCGGATATTGAGCTTTCCAGTTGCGGATCAACTGTGATACAAGTTAAAATATTATTTTGTATGTATTGACGCGATATCTGGCGTGCCAAAGCGTGCCTCACATATTCACACAATATTTCAGTGTCTTTTGTTAGCTGCGCAAAGTCTGCTAGCGTTTCGAGTATGGTTACCATATCTCTAATTGAAATGCGTTCTCGCAATAAGCCAGCAAGTACCTTTTGAATATCACCAATAGACATTAAATTAGGTGTAAGTTCTTCAACAACCGTAGGATTATTTTGCTTAACACTTTCGATAAGATTTTGAGTTTCTTGTCGTCCCAGAATTTCGTCAGCATGCGCCTTTATGACTTCGGTTAAATGCGTTGCTAAAACTGAAACCGGATCGACTACAGTGTAACCTGCCAGTTCCGCTTGCTCGCGTGATGCATCTTGGACCCATAAAGCGGGTAAACCAAAAGCTGGTTCGACAGTTTCAATCCCGTTTATTTCATCAAGGATTGTGCCTGAATTCATCGCTAAATAGTGATCAAGTAGTAATTCGCCTTTCGCTATTTCTATTCCTTTTAGTTTTATCATATATGAATTAGGTTTCAATTGAATATTGTCGCGAATTCGAATGGTTGGTACAATAAGTCCCATTTCAAGGGCACATTGACGACGAATCATAACAATTCGATCAAGTAAATCCCCACCTTGTCCGGCGTCTACTAAAGGAATCAAACTATATCCTATTTCCAGTTCCATTGGATCCACTTGCAACAAAGCGACAATATTTTCTGGTTTTCGAACTTCTTCTTTTTCTTGTTCTTCCATTTGAGACATTTCTGATTGAACTGCATTTTGCGCTGTCTTAAATAAGTTATAGCCAATTGCCGCTGAAATAGCACTTAATGTAAAAAATGGAATACCAGGTAATCCAGGAACTAAGGCCAGTAACGCTAACACACCTGACGCTATAAAAAAGACTCTTGGATTAGTAAATATTTGACTTGCAATATCTTGCCCAAGATTAGAATCAGAAGCAGCTCTCGTCACCACAATACCAGTCGCTGTAGAAATTAATAATGCAGGAATCTGATTGACTAACCCCTCACCTACGGTTAGCAATGTGTAACTTTGCAAAGCATGCATAACATCTAGATTGCGTTGTACCATTCCGATAAAAAAACCACCGACAATATTAATAATAATAATAATAATTGCCGCAATAGCATCACCTTTTACGAACTTACTGGCACCGTCCATAGCTCCATAGAAATCCGCTTCCCGTTGGATATTCTTGCGGCGCTGCCTTGCCTCATTATCGGTAATTGCACCAGAATTCAAATCAGCATCAATGCTCATTTGTTTTCCTGGCATCGCATCAAGGGTAAAGCGAGCCGCTACTTCGGCTACGCGCTCGGCACCCTTGGTAATAACGATAAACTGAATGATAATCAAGATAACAAACACAATAAAACCAACTACCGCATTACCACCAACAACAAAATTGCCAAATGCCATAATGACTTCTCCTGCATAACCATCTAACAGGATTAATCTTGTCGAAGAAACATTAAGAGCTAGACGGAATAATGTCGTAATAAGCAATAAAGACGGAAATATCGAAAACTGTAACGGTTCTATATTATAAATCGCGACCATTACAATAATTAATGCAAATGTAATATTTAATGATAATAGCAAATCAAGCAAAAATGCTGGAAGCGGAATAATCATCATAACAACGATTGTAATTATTGCTAGAGCTACAAGAATATCACTGTATTTTTTTAATGCGCCAAATGGCGTTGCTTGTGTAGCCAAAATTATTCGCTCCTTGTCTAGAATAAACAATACTAACTTGAGATTTCATCAAGAAAGTTTCTTTTTCAGCCTATAAACATAAGCTAGTACTTCAGCAACTGATTTATAGAGTTCTTGAGGAACGATGTCACCAACCTCAGTACTTCCATATAGAGCTCGCGCTAACGGCTTATTCTCCACAATGGTCACACGGTGCTCTTTCGCTATATCTTTAATCCGCATCGCCATAATATCCTGACCTTTAGCGACAATCATTGGAGCGGCCATGGTGTTATCATACTTAAGCGCTACCGCAAAATGGGTAGGATTCGTAACAACAACATCAGCCTTGGGCACTTCTTGCATCATCCGTCGCATAGCCATTGCCCGCTGGCGTTCTTTAATTTTACCTTTAATTTGCGGATTTCCTTCAGTTTGTTTGTATTCTTCCTTCAGTTCTTGCTTACTCATTTTAAGGCTCTGATTATGTTCCCAATGTTGGTAAAAAAAATCTAATGCCGCCAATACCAGCATTACACCACTAATTTGAAAAACCAAATCTAAGATCAAAGCAGCTGTCATTTTCAGAGAATCAAACAGCTCTGCTCCTATCAATTTAGGCAATTGTTCAGTTTCTGCAATAATAAAATTATAAATAAAATAACCAACGATCATGATCTTAAAAATCGACTTAAGAAGCTCAACAAGAGATCTTTTTGAAAATATTCTCTTAAATCCAGATAAAGGATTGAGCCGGTCCAGCTGTGGCATTAAGGGCTCAAAGGAAAAATTAAAGCCAACTTGAAAAAAATTGATTAAAATCGATGTAATTAAAATAGCAAACATAATGGGTAACGATGTTTTCAGAAAAACAATGCCAAAATCAAAAAATATTTTTTGTACAAAATTAATAGTAAAATCAGTATTAGAAAAGCTAACATAAATAAATCGCATATAGCTAGCAAGCTCATCGTAAATATACACCCCAATAACTTTCAGCGACAAAAAAGCAGCTAATATAACAAAAGCAGAATTTATTTCTACACTTTTTGCTACTTGTCCTTTTTTCCGCGCTTCCTCTTTCCTTTTTGGGGTAGCATCTTCAGTTTTCTCACCATTAAATAGCTGCAAATCGAAAGTTCTCATTTTACAGCTTTTAACTAATGTAAGCTTATTTAAGATTGGCCAAGATTCGGTAAATATCATGATACATGCCATTAAACGCCACCTCCAAAAAAAGAATATAAAAAGGTAACGCTAGTGATAGAACAAAAATGCCGACAATAATTTTGCCCGGCACACCGACTACAAAGATATTCATTTGCGGCATAGTACGAGCCAGTATTCCTAATGCTACATCTGTAAGAACGATTGCAATTAAAACAGGCAGGCTAATTTTCAGTGCAATTGAAAAAATCCCCCACACCATATCTACAATAATTTCAGTAACACTCGAATTGAAGACCACACCTGAAACCGGAATGATTTTAAAACTGCTAAACAAGGCTGCTAATAACAAATGATGACTATTTGTCACCAAGAATACAAGAAGAGCCAGTATGTATTTGAAATTTCCAATTAGGGGAACCTGTTGACCTGATTGTGGATCCAAAATATTTACAATGCCAAAACCGACTTGTGTATCTAAGAGCTGTCCTGCCATATGAACCGCGGAAAAAACCAGAGAACTAGCAAAACCAATAATCCAGCCAACAATTAATTCCCCAACTAACATAATCACATATAGAAAAACATGATCTGGCAAATTCACATTAGACTGAAAAATCAGGGGAAATAATATTATGGAAATTATTAAAGCTAATCCCGACTTGATATAGACAGGAACATTACGGCTGCCAAAGATGGGTGTGAGAATAAAAATACCACTAATCCTGACAAAAATAAGTAAAAAAAACCCTAATGATGTTTGTATTGCAGAAAATAAATCCAAAACGCACCACCCTGCCTATCTAATCATTTGTGGCAGACTAACAAAAATACCACGCGTATAGTCAACCAACAAACTAAGCATCCATGGTCCAAATATTAGGATAGCAACAAACACGGCTATTATTTTGGGGATAAAAGCAAGGGTTTGCTCTTGAATTTGGGTGGTAGCTTGAAATACACTGACTAAAAGACCTACGATAAGACCTAAACCTAACATGGGTGCTGCAACCAGCATGACCATAGTCAAAGCATCTCGCCCCATTTGAACTGCAAAATCACCTGACATGGTTGTCCTCCTCAATTAAAACTATTGATCAATGATTTAATTATTAAGTGCCATCCATCTACAAGAATAAATAATAGGATTTTAAACGGTAATGAAATCATAACTGGTGGCACCATCATCATTCCCATTGACATAAGTGTACTTGCAACAACCATATCAATAACGATAAAAGGGATATAAATCATAAATCCAATCTGAAAAGCTGTCTTTAATTCACTGATAACAAAAGCAGGAATTAAGGTGGTTGTAGGAACATCCTCAGGTGAGTTGGGACGTTGTACCTCTGACAAATTCACAAATAACGCTAGATCATTTTCTCGGGTCTGCTTGAACATAAATTCACGCATTGGCTTTAAGCTTTCATCAATTGCCGCTTCTTGAGTAATGACTCCATTCAGATATGGCTGGAGCCCATTTTTGTTTGCTTGGTCTAAATAAGGAGACATTGTAAAAAAAGTCAGAAATAATGCTAACCCTATTAGAACCTGGTTTGGCGGCATTTGCTGAGTGGCCAATGCACTTCGCAAAAATGATAGAACGACAATGATTCGAACGAAAGATGTCATCATAATTAAAATTGAAGGAGCTAGTGACAATATTGTCAGCGTCAATAATATCTGTAAACTCAAAGCAACATCTTTGGGATTATTGGCAGATTCAACTCCAACGTTAACACTTGGAATAGGTATGAGTGGAGCCGCAAATAATGTTGCTGGAGAATAAAAAAGCACAAGCAATGCCGCAATAATTGCAACAACATATCGTTGTTTATACACTATCTTACCTCTTCTCATCATGACCATTATCTTGCTGATTGCTGTTGTTTTTATCAAATCGGAATGGTACGCTTTGCGAAATTTGCTGTAAGGAAGCAAGATGTTTTTGGAAAATATTTTTAAACTGATCTTGTTCAGGACTAAAGTTTCCTTGCACTTGCATTTTTTCAATTTCAGCTGCATCCACAATTTCTTGAAGTAATGTAACACTATGATCAGTAACACCAAGAACTAAATACTTTCCAGCAACTTCGACAACATAAACGGCACGGTTATTACCAAGTGGTAACGTTATAATAACTTTATTGCTATTGCTAACAGATAAATGACCGAACTTTTGCCCTAAAAAACGCGAAGTAAAAAAGGCAAGACCAATCACAACTGCAAAAGTTACAAGTAAAGATAAAATATAGGCTAGCGTAGACACCCACGATGAGCTTCCCGTCGGTGCCTGCGGTTCCTGATACTTGAGATATTCACCTTGTGGTTCTTGCGCAGTAACGTGCAGCGAAAACGCACTCAACAACAAAAACATTAAGCATATACTAACAAATAAACGCTTGTTCCTCGTGAACATTAGATTATCCAACAGCTTTACGAACAGCTTCTAATACTCTGTCTGGTTGGAACGGTTTCACAATGAAATCTCTAGCACCAGATTGAATAGCTTCAATTACCATAGCTTGCTGCCCCATAGCACTACACATAATAATCTTCGCCCCTGGATCAGCCTTTTTTATTTCTTTTACAGCTGCTATTCCATCCATCTCCGGCATCGTAATATCCATTGTGGTAAGATCTGGCTTTAATTCATGATATTTTTCAATTGCCTTTAACCCGTTTTCAGCCTCACCAACAACTTCATAACCATTTTTTGTTAAAATATCTTTTATCATCATTCTCATAAAAGCGGCATCATCAACAACCATTACCTTTATAGCCATTATTTCTCTCTCCTTATCATCTACCTTGATTATTATCTGTTATTATCTAACTTACTGTAAACTAGTAGCGCGTTCTAAAGGGCTAACTATATCAGTAATCCTAACACCAAAGTTTTCATCAATAACAACAACTTCCCCTTTAGCAATCAGTTTCCCATTAACCAAAATATCAACAGACTCACCAGCAAGCTTATCTAGTTCCACCACCGAACCAGGAGCAAGTTCCAATATTTCGCGAATAAGTTTTTTAGTTCTTCCCAATTCCACCGTAACCTGCAATGGAACATCCATAATTAAATTAATATTTGTATCAGAAACCGGTATCATTGTAGGTGCCAAAGGAGCAAATTGAACTGGCTGTACAGCTACATTTTGCACTGGTTTTTTTTGCATTGGCGTAACTGTTGCAGCTGCCTGCTGTGCATAAGCAGCACTAGGCTGTTCTTTATTTTGTTGTGGTGGAGCACTAACTTTTGATGCTGGTTTAGCTGACGCCACAGGTTCTTGAACAGCCGTCATCAAATTTTCTACCATATCTTTAGAAATGTTTATAGGTAAAATTTGCATAATTTCACTGTCAATTAAGTCTTCAACTTCCATCCGAAACGCAACTTTGACAATGTGTTCATCAGCTGGCACTGCGTTAGTAATTGAATTGTCGGTAGCAAAATCAACAAGATTAACATTAGGAGGTGAAATATCGATTTTTTTCCGAAAGACCGTTGACATCGAAGTAGCAACAGATCCCATCATCTGATTCATCGCTTCACCAACAGCACTCATGTATAATTCATTGAGTTGTGTCGGTGGATTTGTCCCATCACCGCCCATCATAAGGTCAGCAATAATGAGAGCATCCTGCTCACGCATTGCAAGCAAGTTAGTCCCCACTATTCCCTGCGTATACCCAACTTCAATGACCAAATAGGGCAGTGGATATTTATTTTGTATTTCTTTTAGTGTTGCAACCGATACACGCGGCGTAGTAATCGAAACTCTTCTGCCTAATAAAACAGATAAAGTCGTCGCAGCGCTCCCCATCGAGATATTTCCGATCTCACCCAATGCATCCTTTTCCATATCGGAAATATTAGGTGCAGAAGGAGTATTTGTAGCCGGTTCTCCACGCAATAGAGCATCTATTTCTTCTTGAGATAGAAAGCCATCACTCATCATTGTCATCTCCTTCCGAAACTATTTGTGATATTTGCACTGCAACTTTCTTACCAGAAACGCCTGGCTTACAACGAAATTTCTCTTTATGTCCGATAATGACACTTAAATCGTTGCCTACTTTAGTTTCTAGCTGCAAAACATCACCTACTGCTAGTTCTAGTAATTCTTGTACTATAACAGTGATTTGACCGAGCTCAACCACCACGGGAATTAATGTTCTCTCTAGCTTTCGTTGTAATGTATTCATATGTTCAGGATGTTCTTGTTTAGAAACCGATGAAGAAACCCAAAACGTTGTGGTTAATTTAGACATGATAGGTTCAAGAACCAGGTATGGTATGCAAATATTGATTAATCCTTCGACTTGACCTATTTTAGTCTGTAAAGTAATAATAACAACCATATCATTAGGTGGTACAATTTGAGTAAATTGCGGATTTGTTTCAATAGCGTCCAGCCGTGGCTCTATAATAACCACTTGTTTCCAGGCTTCTTGAAAAGCCTCTAAAGCTTTATTCATGACTCGACGAACGATGGCCTCTTCGATATCGGTTAACGCCCGCGGTTTAGCAGGAGGCAGACCAGGCCCACCAAATAAACGGTCAATAATTGAAAATACAATATTTGGATTAAGTTCTAAAATTACATTTCCCTTCAGTGGACGCATATTAAATATTCCAATAACACTAGGATTGGGTAACGAGCGAATAAATTCCTCGTATGTTAATTGGTCTACTGAAGCAACATTTATATGAACAAGCGCCCTTAGATGTGCTGAGAGGTAAGTGTTTAAAAGACGAGCAAAATTCTCATGCAGCATATACAGGGTGCGAATTTGGTCTTTAGAAAACTTATCAGGGCGTTTAAAATCATACACTTTAATTTTACGCTGTTTTTGCTCGACCTTCATATCTTCAGCTGAAACAACACCAGTCGACAGTGCGGATAACAAATCATCAATTTCAGATTGTGACATTACATCAGACCCTGACAAAATTCCCCCTCCTTCCACACCGTTAATTATACTTCTTTTAACATAGGTAAGCTACATTTTCTATTGCAATACAAAGTTGGTAATGTATACCTCATAGACACGCTCTTCGCCAAGTGATTTATTAACTTCATTTTTGATTACTTCTTTAAGCTGTTCTTGTTTACTAGGATCAAAATCTTCAATTTTCTGGGAGCGCAACAGTTGAACAACCGTATCTAAAACCTTAATTTCTGTAGGCGATGGTAATTTACCTTCCTTAGGTGCATCCTTTTTATCAGGCTTCAATTCAATGATAATGCCAATTTTAAGATAGCGCCCACTATTTACACCACCAATATTTAAGATAAGACCCTCTTTTGCATCACCTAACTTAATAAAAACACCGGGTTCATGCTGTGAGCTTTTATGATCGGTCGCTTTATCGGCTACAATCTTAGTAGCGATAAAATAAGAAACACCTCCAGCCAGCAAGAGACCAAAAACTATCATTCCCACGATGAGAATAAGCGGGAATTTTTTTTCGCCGTCAGCCAACTACCAACACCTCCACATTCTTAAAAACATACTATAGACACTACTAGTTATCACAAGCCGGCGAGTTGCATAAATTAAGTTTTATAAATCTCCAATGCTAATATGATGAAGATTCAAACTTGCATTATTGAATGCTACAGTGAAGCATAGACATCCACGCAGGAAAACTAGTAAAAGTATGTATATAACAGCCTCCCCCTATGAGTGAAGAGACATTAACTAACGAAAGTTACGACCAAGAGCTCGCCGATAATCCATGACTCTACGAACAAGCTCATCCATGGACTCTTCAACAATCAGCTTTTTCCCATTTGTTAGTGTAACAACAGTATCAGGAGTTTCTTCAATAGTTTCAATTAATTCGGCATTTAATACAAAATCATCATTACATTTTAGCCTTGTGACTTTTATCATAACTCTCCTCCAAAGATTTAATTAATAAGGGGGAAGCCCCCCCTTATCAAAATTAACGTTTCAGATTGGTTAAATCTTGCAGCATCTCATCTGTAACAGTAATAATTTTCGAATTGGCCTGGAAACCCCTTTGAGTAATAATCATATTACTAAACTCCTGGGCTAAGTCAACATTTGACATTTCCAGTGAACCGGGATTAAAGCCGCCTCTTCCACCAGTACCAGACACACCAACTTGAGCCTCACCAGAGTTATTTGATTTTATATACATGTTGTCACCAACTTTAGTTAAGCCGGCTGGATTATTGAACGTTGCAAGGCATACTTGTGCCAATTTCTGTGTTTGTCCATTACTAAACTTACCAATAATAGTTCCGGTACCATCAATGGTGGTTTGCTCAAGCGTTCCTGCAGCATAACCATCTCGATCAACTGCCTGAGCAGTCGATTCACCACCAAATTGAGTCAGTGATGCAAAATCTGGGGTTATAGATACCGGATTGGCGCCAACTGGTGAAAAGGAAAAAGGAGTAGCAGTTGGAGGATTCGTTGCGGGCATTACTTGTGGCGTTACACCAGTAAAACTTCCATCATTACTAAATGTCAAAATATATGAGACAGAAGTAGCAGGAGCAGTATAAGGTCCTATATCAAAACCTGTATCTGTTTTAGTTCCAGGCGAAAATGACCAAGCATTATTTGGAATAGGTGGTATAGCAGCTGCATCCGGTGCAAGCTTAGTAAATGTTCCTGATACCTTGTGAGCAACCCCTTTACTATCATATACAGTTATTGCAGCCGGTACTGCTGTGCCCACTGGGGTTGTAGTGTCACCGGATAAATTATTCGCATAAGTAATACTGGTAGATGGCTTTGCAGCCATCGAACTTCCAACCGGAATCTTGATAGGAGTAACAGGCTGGTTGGTATCAATATTGCCGCCAACTCCTGCCCATCCCATTACTTTATAACCACTACCAGGCACCAAATAATTGCCTTGGTTATCAAAATCAAAATTTCCAGCGCGCGTATAGATTTGATTCATTCCATCTGATAATACAAAAAATCCAGATCCCGAAATAGCTAAATCTGTTTGTTTGCCCGTTGGCTGAGTACTACCATCAGTAAAAAGTGTATCAATACTCGCCAATCCCATACCAAGACCAACCTGTATCGGGTTGGTACCGCCAAGATTACCTTGACCGCTAGAAGCTCCTTGGATAGTTTGATTAAGCATATCTTGAAAGTTAACACGACTAGCTTTAAAACCGACAGTATTGACGTTGGCAATATTATTACCAATTACATCCATACGAGTTTGGTGATTACGCAGACCGGAAATTCCGGAAAACAATGAACGCATCATAAGAAAATTCCCCCTCTATTTTGGTCTAGATCCAGTTAAGCTGCCTCAATCAGTCAGCAGCCCGGGCTCCCTAAAGAGGTCCAGCCCTATATAATCACAGCACTATCAATATTTGTAAACACATTATCTTTCATACTTGCGCCATCCATGGCAGTAATCACAGTTTTATTTTTCACACTCACCACTAATGCCAGGTCATTCATTAAAATCAAAGACTCTTTAGCACCTTTTTGAGCCGCTTTTTCGACAGCATTATTTAGCTTATTCAATTCAGTTGGGCCCATTTTGATGTCACGACTTTGCAATCTCTGTAAAGCATGCTGTGAAAACTTCACACCAAGTTCCTGTTGCAAAACATCCTGGAAAGAACTTTGATTTTCCAAGGTACGGGATACAAAGTTAGTACTTACACCAATCCCGCTCTTATTGACTGGAATATTAATGGGTTGTTGAAAATAAATACGATTATTACTCATATTCATCCATCCTTACCAGTCATTATGTGTGTAGTCCAATATCAGTAACCTTAGCAAGATCCATTCTGCTTTCTACTGCCAAACTCTTAACATCACTCAAAGCAACTGCAGTCTCAACAGATGATGATTGTGAATCTACTTCTTCATTAATGATAAGGTTTTGCTTGCCATCAACATTTTTAATATTAGTGACCACACCAGTATGTTCAACATTATCTTTGTCAAGCCATTTAACCGTTTTGCCTACCAAATCATTATCTGTTTGCAATTTACCATCTGCAATTTTAACATCTGAATAAATAACTAATTTAGGCTGTCCACTAACAATACTGACCCCAACTACAGTTCCCGTCCGCTCGGCATAAGTAAGATCGTCATTCCATTTAACCCGATTGCCAATTAAACTACTTGCCTGAGCCGTGATAAGAGCCGAATTCATATTTTGCATTTGTTCTAAACTGGAAAATTGAGCCATCTGGGCTATAAATTCCTTATCTTCCATGGGTTTCATGGGATCTTGATAACGAAGCTGCGTAACAAGTAAGTGCAAAAAATCACTTTTTCCTAACTCATCATTTGCTTGACGATTACTATTTGAAGTAAGACTGTTCGTATATAAATTATTGTTAACCGTTGTCACTCTTTCTCACATCCTTAAATTCGGTAATCTACCCCAGTTTCTGTCACTGTTTTAAGGTTGTTAACCACTTTCTCTGAGTCTTCAAAAGCCTCTTCACCAGCGCGTTTGTTTTTGAATTTTACTATTGGCTGTTGTGGTGTTTCCTTTTGTCCATTTGATAGAAACTGCCCCAACCCAGCGTAAACACCTACATTATCAACCTTTAATCCCTGATTCGACATTTCTTGCTTTAGTTGCACTAAAGAAGATTCAATAATACTGCGGACTTCTGCATTATCAGAATGGAAACTCGCACTTACAACACCACTGTCAACAGTCACTTTTAGAGTTAATTCACCCAAATGCTCAGGTTTTAATTTAATAATCATTTGAGTTTCTTGATTATTCTTAAGAACTTGTGCTTGCTCTACAATCTGAGATGTAATCTGATGGGTGTCTTTAACAAACTGTGATGTGACACTCTTAGTGTCGCTGATATAAGACTTTGGTTCGAGGGAAACAGTACGCTGCTGCAAAACTTCGGAGAACACGTTTTCATTATGCTTAGTTTCTTTTTTTGAAGAGTCAGCGTCAGCAGGAATCAACTTATTATGGGTTGTGATTGTTTCCCTTTCGTGAACATCGTCTGCTTTCTCTTTTGTTGGCGCAGAAACTGCCGGGTCCTTTACTGAAATGGATTCTTCTGGATTCAGCTTAGACTTAGCACTCCCCACTCCCAAATTGACAGGTACATCATGCCCAGATCCATCTTTGTCTACTGCTGTAGTGATTGCTTCTTTTTCTGGAATCAACGGCTCTATAGCACGAACGGAATTTTTATCTTTAGAATTCGGCTGAATCATATGCGTTACTTCTACACCAAAACTTGTAGCCGCTATGACCGTTGCGCTATCAGATTGAATACCAGCTGTTTGATCACTCATTGGGTTTAGAGAAGCAGGTGCAAAAGTTGCTTGCTCCTGCACCGGAAAAGACTTTGGTACAGAGGACGCTGGATCGAAAACCTCTGGAACCTTGACGCTTTTTGGCTCAGGACTACTATTCTCGATTAAAAGATCTGGTTTATTAGCAGTTTTAACAATTTGAGACTGGCTTGGCATAGTAAGACTAAGAGCTGCACCTTGAACCTCTGATTGATTAGCTGAAATAGTCTCTAAGTTTTGAATGAATTGACTGACTGGTGGAGCAACTTGCGTGATGACCTGCGGGATAACTATAGAAGCAAAGGACATCATGGGTATGGAAATCGACTGATTTTCAGAAGTTGATGAGTCAATTTCTGAATCTGATTCACTCATCTCTTTTGATTCAAAAACAACTTTACTTTTTTCATCTTGCTTGCCAGCAATTGCAGCGTCCATTGCTTTACTAAAATTCTGGTCCGGTTTAACTGAAACTGTACCCATAGCTTCTTTGTTCCGTGAAGTAGCAGCAGGAGTCTTCGTCATCATTGGTATTGCTGTATTCATATTCTCACCTCCTTTCTTAGTAATTTTAAGTAATATATATATATCATTTATTACTTATCAATTAGTAGCTGCACCTTGCCCTTTTAGCATGACTTCTGTCAAACGAGCAGCTCGCGTAGTTTCCATGAGTGATAATATTTTAGCAACCTGGTCTTCTTCCATTTTATTCAATATGGCTAGAACATCAGCATCATTCAGCTTATTCAGCACAGTAACAGCATCTTCTGCCTTCATTGCACCATATAAACGAGCCAATTTCGAAACCCGCTTATTATCTTCTTGTTGCTTCAGCTTAGCCAGTTTCTCTTTTTCGATATCATTAATGACCAGAGCAGGATTTACTTGTTGAACCGCAGGTAAAGTTGCAGGTACCGGAGGATTTACAACAGGAGCCATCGCTTGTGGGTCTTGCTGGTCATCAATGGGCACAGGTTCAAAATTCATCTGTGGCTTTGTAAAATACTGCCCAATAACAGGATAATCATATAGCTTCCACTTTTCAGCCATTCCCGGAATATCGATCAGTTTTAAATAGACGCCAACAGCAAACCCAACCGCACTAAGCATAAGTAAAACCAACATAATCGCTATAATTTTGAATATATTCAATGAAGACTTCTTCTTTTCATTGATTGAATTGTCTTCTCGCTTTTTTTCTTTTTGAGCCATAGAACATCCCTGCCTTCTAGCACACTACTGATTGTCGCGATATTGTTGTAGAACCTTTCCAACGTACGCCTGAGTCTCATTATAAGGTGGTACGCCATTATGGCTGATAACAGCTTGCGGGCCGGCATTATAGGCAGCCACGGCTTTAGCGACATCACCATTAAAAGTAGTTAAAAGTTCTTTAAGATATTTGACTCCACCTTCAATATTTTCACGTGGATTATGAATATCACGAACCCCTAAAGATTCAGCAGTTGCAGGCATAAGCTGCATAATTCCAACCGCACCAGCAGAAGATAACGCATTGGGGTCAAAGCCTGATTCACTTCGCGCAACCGCAGTAACCAGTTTTGGATCTACACCGTATTTATTAGCTGAAAAGTTAATTAGATTAGCTATTTCTTCAGGCGCGGTATCCTTGTAGGCGCTTAATGTTGCAGAATTCTTATTGATTTCACCGTTTAAAACTTTGCTAAAATCATTACCTTTTACTTGTTGTTTTTGAGCAAATCGCTGTTCAATATTATTTATGCGTTCTAAAACCTTATTTATCCCAATCATCAAATCACCTAACCTGTCGCGCATATACTTGAATCCCTAAGTCATCAAGATATTGCTGCTCATCTCTTAATGCCTCCAACTTAAACTGTTCAAAACGTTTTATCCGTAATTCTTCAATTATTTTCAGATTCTTCATAGCAGCATCCAGCGCTTTTAATGATTCTGTCTGTTTCTGCTCAGCACTATGTACACATTCTTTTTGTATAGATAACTCATTTTTTATTTTAGTAAGATAATAATGATGAGTTTTAATTCGCTCTATACAAATAAGTTCATTTCGTAAAATATCAAACGAATCCATACTGTCTTGCAAACGAGTTTCTAAATCTTCGAATTTTCTTTTCTCACAAAGATATTTAGTAGTAGCTGCGGCAAAATCGATTTCGGCTTGTTCTTTTTTCATTTGGCGAACTTTTATCAAGGTATCCAGGCGAAACTTGAACTTTTTCATGAAATCACCTCAGCTAAACTACTAATTATGAAATTAACTCACTAAGTTTTCTCACTGTTTCTTCCATGGTATTGTTTTCATAAATATCTTGCTTCAAGAAATTCTTAATCTCACTAATAACATGAATAGCATGATCAATATCCTGATTACTTCCCGCCACATAGGCTCCAATATTAATCAAGTCCTCAGCTTCACGATAAGTCGCCATAATTGAACGAAGCTTCTGAGCTGCCTGGTAATGCCCATTCTCAGCAATCTCAAGCATCACCCTACTAACACTATTCAGAACATCAATCGCTGGATAATGGTTTTGAGCCGCTATATTCCGTGATAACACAACATGTCCATCAAGAATGCTTCGAACAGCATCGGCAATGGGTTCATTCATATCATCACCGTCTACCAAAACTGTGTAAATACCGGTTATTGATCCACGTTCACCCGTACCTGCACGTTCTAATAGCTTAGGAAGCATTGCAAATACTGACGGAGTATAGCCTCTTGTTGCAGGAGGTTCTCCAACCGTTAAGCCTACTTCACGCTGTGCCATAGCAAAACGTGTGACTGAATCCATCATTAGAATAACATTTAACCCTTGATCTCGAAAATATTCCGCAATGGCAGTAGCAGTCATAGCTCCTTTAATACGTACAAGTGCCGGCTGGTCGGATGTCGCAACAACAACAACAGAACGTTTAAGTCCTTCTTCGCCTAAATCTCGCTCAATGAATTCTCGAACTTCGCGTCCACGCTCACCAACAAGCGCAATAACACTAATATCGGCTTCAGTATTTCTGGCTATCATTCCCAGCAGCGTACTTTTACCTACACCACTTCCCGCCATAATACCAATCCGTTGCCCGCTGCCAAGTGTAAGTAGTCCATCGATAGCACGAACACCAACTGACAACTTGTCAGTGATTCTTGGCCGCGATAAAGGGTGAGGGGGAATAGCATGAAGAGGGTATTCAATATTTGAGCTAAGCGGACCTTTACCATCCATTGGATTGCCTAAACCATCCAAAATACGCCCAAGCAATTGTCTGCCAACTGCAACTTTTAACGTCCGTTGAGCAGCTATGACTTCGCATCCAGGGCCAATGCCCTGCATTTCGCCAATCGGCATTAAAAGAACACGATTTTGACGAAACCCAACAACTTCAGCTGGAATCATTTCACCACCAGTACTTCGAGGACATACATAGCATAATTCACCAAGATTAACATTGGGACCTTGGGATTCGATGACCAAGCCAATGATTTGAGTTATTTTCCCATTCATTTTTATCGACTCAGCTTGATGTATTGCAGTTAAATATTTATTAATATTAAAATCTATCATTGCGCAATTTCCTGCAGTATTTTTTCTAACGCTGCAAATTGAGTACTAACCCGAGCATCCACAGTACCATTCGAACTTTCAATGACACAGCTTCCTATCTCAACGGTATGATCATGGGCAATTGTTAAAGCCTGTTCCTGCCCAAGTATCATTTGCAAATCTCGTCGAGCTTGCAATACAAGTTCATAATCATCTGGATGAACTTTTATGACAATCTGTTCTTGATCACTTACCTTTTCTAGCGCTTTTTTCACAATCGGTAAGATCACCATAGGATTTTCCTCAACTTCACGAGCTAAAATTTTTCTCGCGATTGAAAGTGCGATTTCAATAAACTGTTTTTCAGCTGCCAATATACTGGCACGTGCTTCTTGTTCTGACAACGCAATAATACGTTCACTTTTCTCTACAGCCGCGAGAAGGATGCCTTGCATTTCTTCTGTTACAGTTTGTTTGCCTTGATCATACCCCTCACGATATCCCTGTTGAAAACCAGCTTCCTGAGCTTGTTCCTTCAAGGATTCAATATGAGATTCCGCATCTGCAATTTTTTCGTTTATTTTATTATCAGCTGCAGCGATAATATTTTTCGCTTGCTCATTGGCCTCTTGCAGAATTTTTTCAGCCGCCAACCCCATCTCAATATCAACTTCAGATGGCTTGACTTCTAAAACCAACGGCACACTATTGATTATCCGAGGTAAATCACGCATCGCAACACTTTTCAAAATCTTAGGCAATGATCTCGTCCCCTTTACCACGTGAAACAACAATTTCACCTGATTCTTCGAGGCGTCTTATGACATTAACAATTTTCTGCTGAGCTTCTTCAACATCGCGAATTCTTACTGGTCCCATATATTCGATTTCTTCGCGTAACATCTCAGAAGCCCTTTTCGACATATTTTTGTAAACTTTACCGGCCACTTCACCAGATGCGGCTTTTAATGCGAGCGCTAAATCCTTAGATTCAATTTCACGCAAGACAAGCTGCAACGAACGATCATCAAGCATAACAATATCTTCGAATACAAACATTCTGCGTTTGATTTCCTCAGCCAACTCAGGGTTTTGCACTTCTAAGTTTTCAATAATTGTTCGCTCTGTCGTGCGATCAACACGGTTCAGTACTTCAACAATAGACTCTACGCCACCTGCCGCAGTGAAATCCTGTGTAACTAAAGATGAAAGTTTACGTTCAAGAATGCGTTCAACATCCTTTAAAACATCAGGAGAAGTGCGATCCATTGTCGCTATACGCTTTGCTACTTCAACCTGTCGGTCTGGCGACAAAGCAGAAATTATAGCTGCTGACTGATCAGGGTGCAAATACGCCATAATTAATGCAATAGTTTGCGGATGTTCATTTTGGATAAAGTTAAGCAATTGAGAAGGATCTGTTTTACGAGCAAAATCAAACGGTCTGATTTGCAAACTAGATGTTAGGCGATTAATAATAGATACAGCTTTTTCAGATCCCAATGCCTTTTCCAGAACCTCACGTGCATAATCCAAACCACCTGAAGACAAATATTCCTTCGCCATGGCCATTTGATGAAATTCGCCAATGACCTTGTCCCGCTGCTCCTGAGAAACTTTGCGCTGATTAGCAATTTCCAATGTCAGCTTTTCGATTTCATCTTCGCGCAAATGTTTGAAAACTTGTGCAGAAATTTCCGGGCCTAAAGCAATCAACAATATTGCTGCCTTCTGTTTATTCGTCAATTCATTTGAATTATACATAATGCCACCTACAAATCATTATTCTTCGGCCAACCAAACCTTTATCAGTTGGGCAACGTCCTCAGGCTTGGATTTTGCCATTTTTTCAATGGCTTCTCGTTCACTCGCACGCTCTTGCTCTTCCTGAGAAAGGGCTACCGTTTGCGTGTCTAACGGTTCAGATTGACTGATGCTTTGGTCAATCATTATTTCATCTTCAATTTCTTTTCTTCTCATGTACGTGCGAACAAAATACATTACTGCTAACAAGGCAAGCACTGCCAGTCCGACCTTCAACCAAAAAGCTTGGTTCTGTTGTTTAGCAAGTTCTTGTTCCTCACGCAGTTGTTTATCAACCAATTCAGTATTAAATGTAATGCTTTCAATAGAAACAACATCTCCGCGTGCAGCGTTAAGACCGATTGCAGAGGAAACAGTCTTCGCAAGACTATCCTGTTGCGCTTTATTTATATTTTCATCAACAAGAACAGCTACGGTAAGTCTCTTAATTGTCCCAGGTGCTGAGACAACCTTTTCTTTAGTCTCGTTGATTTCGTAGTTCTTGGTAACTTCTTTCTTCTCATAATTTGATTGAGTATTATTGCCAGTTACATAGCCAGGTATATTGGATGCAGTTCCTGCAGGTCCACCTGGGTTCATAGAATTACCTTTATAATTTTCATTTGCTTCTTGCGAACTTCTTATAATTCCTTTATCATCAACAACCGGCTCGAATGTTTGACGATCCACAATCCGCTGGTCAAAGTTTAATTCAACATTTACACGAGCAGCAGCCTTACCTGCACCCAAAACTTGATCGAGCAGTGACTGAATATTCTTTTGCAAGTCTTCTTGGACTTTCTTAGTCATTTCCAATTGAGTCAGTGTAACGCCACCTGACAAATCACCCTCAGGTGATTCATTGAGAATACGCCCTAAATTATCAACAATTGTAACATTCTCAGGCTTCAGGCCTTGAATACTATGCGCAACAAGATTCACTATCCCTTTTATTTGAGGTTTACTCAATTGAGCAGACGGACGAAGCTTCAGCATAATAGAAGCTGTTGCAGCTTTCTCATTTTTTTTATACAAACTGTCTTCTGGCATCACGATATGAACCCTGGCTTTTTCTACCTCTGCCATTTGCTCTATCGTTCTAGTCAGTTCACCTTGTAGTGCCTGTAAAAGATATACTTTATTCTGAAATTCAGTAACTCCAAACTTATTTTGATCAAAAATTTCAAAACCCTTATGACCGCGTGGCAGCCCCTGACTCGCGAGTTCTAAGCGAACCCGATGCACATCTTTGGCCTGAACTAAAATAGCTGTTCCACTAGCAGTTTCCTGAGGTTCGTATGTAATTTTCAATTCTTTAAGTTTTGCCGCTACTTCACCTGCGTCTCTAGCTTCCATTCCGGTAAATAAAGGAACAAGATCTGGTCGGCCTCCCCACCAATAGCTCCAGGCCAATATAGCCACGAATACTAAAAGCGAAGATCCTATAATCAAATAGCGTTCCTTTACACCTAACTTTTGCCACAAGCGCAGAGACTGCTCTTTCCAGTCGGCCATCGTCTCCACCCTTTCACTTGATAACAAGTATCACTTTACACTTGCATACGCATAATTTCCTGATACGCCTCGACAACTTTATTACGCACTTGCATCGTTAACTGTAAAGCAACACTAGCTTTTTCAGTGGCTACGATTACCTGCGACACATCTTCAACTTTCCCTGCTGCCAAATCCAGAGAGGCTTTTTCTGCCTGCAACTGCAGATTGTTAACGCTTCCTATCGCCTCAGAAAGAAACTGAGAAAAATTATTATTTTCTAAATTGGTATTCTCTTTTACGTCAACTTTGTTGTCGGTGTTCACCGGCAACAATTTAAGAGGTTCTATACGCATCTATATACTCCTCACTATTTCCCTATTTCTAGAGCTTTCATTGCCATACTTTTAGCAGCGTTGACAGTAGTAACATTAGCCTCATAAGCCCGCGTAGCCGTAATCATATCAACCATTTCATTAACAATATTAATATTAGGCATTTCAACATAACCTTCTTTATCGGCGTCAGGGTGGCTTGGATCATACACTTTGCGTAACGGTGAATCGTCGCTAGTAATCCCAACAGCTCTAACACCTTTTCCGCTATCTAACTGCTGAGAAAGAATCTGAGCAAATGGCGTCTGTCCTTCGCGGGGCTCAAATACGACTAATTGACGGCGATAAGCTCCTCCGCCAGCAGTACGGGTTGTATTAACATTGGCAATATTGTTTGAAATCACATCCATCCGCAGACGCTCAGCAGACAAACCCGATGCAGCGGCATTAATAGCATCAAACATCCCCATCTTTAACTTCTCCCTCCATTAATAACAGATTTCAATCCTGAAAAATGTTGTCCGAGTTGTTGCGCAACCGCATTATAATAGATATTGTTTTTAGCAAGTTCTGCCATCTCAATATCAACATCAACATTATTTCCATCAGTTCGCATTGATGTATCTGTTATCGTATTTATTGTAGGTGTAACTTGAAGCGGCGAACGCGCAGTTTGAAAATGTTTTTCATTCGTATTGGTCATAAGTAATTGGGACCCGCCAAGTGCCGACTGCAGCATGCTTTCAAAAGCTACTTCACTCTTTTTAAATCCCGGCGTGTTAACATTAGCAATATTATTGCTTATTACTTTATGGCGGAGCGAAGCTGCTGCAAGTGATTGTTCCAGAACCGACACTTTGGGTGAAGATAATAAAGCTTTTAGCACTGTAACCCCTCCAGAATTTTGATATGTAAATAACGCATCTTATATGCTGACTTCATTCAACATAGTTCTACATAATGCATAAAAATCCTTTTAAATTTGGCGATTTAACAAATATATAACACGAATAGTGACCGCCATACTAATTATGCAGGACAAAAGTACTATGATAAATTATTTCCATATGAATCCTATATCCGAAAGCCACTTTAGCCTTCATTAATAACGCCATTTAAAGCTATAATGACAAAGGACCTTCTATGGGCATTGAGTTCTGCCATAGAAGGTCCTTTATTGCCTATATACTAGTAACTACGTAGTCAACTCTAAATAAATTACTTACTTTTTCAGCTTTTTAAGCTCTTCCAGTAATCGCTCATTTAACACTTTAATGTAGGTACCTTTCATGCCCAGTGATTTCGATTCGATAACTCCTGCACTTTCAAACTTGCGTAAAGCATTAACAATCACAGATCTTGTAATTCCCACTCGATCTGCTATCTTGCTTGCAACTAACAAGCCTTCGTTACCTTCTAATTCACTCAAGATGTGCATGACAGCCTCGAGTTCAGAATAAGACAGAGTCCCTAACGCAACCTGTACAGTAGCTTTTTTACGGGCTTCGTCTTCAATTTTCTCACTACGGTCACGCAATATCTCCATTCCAACAACGGTTGCGCCGTACTCAGCCAGAATCAAGTCATCGTCTGTAAACTCGGCATGAAATTTTGCTACTATTAAAGTACCAATACGTTCACCTACACCGTGAATTGGTACAATAGTAGTAAATTTGTCATTAAACAAACAGTCGACTCCTTGACTAAATGTACACAGGCCGCTTTCAAGCCGCAAATTCGGAGAAGTATCGCTAATTTTCAATAACCACTCGACATAACGTTCCGGAAAACACCCCAGTGACAATACACGATCTCTCATCAGGTCGCACTCAAAATCATCTTGCAAAGCATAACCAAGCACTATACCATCTTTACTAACAATGTAAACATTTGCACTTATAACAGTACTAAGAACTCGCGAAATCTCATCATATTCAACATTTTCCGATTTTTGCAGCAGTTTATTTATTTTACGAGTACGTTCCAACATTGATAACACAATATCTACCTACCTTTCACTAGACTGAATACTATTTCACTTATGTTAGTAAACACCAACGCCATAGTGCTGTATTGCAAAACAAATGACATCTACGGAATGCATTTACTATATGAAAACTTTAATTAAAGAATAAAGTGACTCAAATCCTGATTGACTACAATATGTGCTAGCTTTTCTATCACATATGCACGATCAATCCTTATATGTTTCTCGCTTATATCAGGAGCTTCAAATGCTAAATCCTCAAGGAGTTTTTCCAGAATTGTATGTAACCTTCTTGCCCCAATATTTTCTGTTTGGGTATTAACTTGACATGCAATTTCTGCTAATTCATCAATAGCATCCTCGGAGAATTCGATTTTTATACCCTCAGTCTCCAACAGACAAATATACTGCATAATCAAAGCATTTGCTGGTTCAGTAAGTATTTGTCTGAAATCTTCCTTAGAAAGATTAGTCAACTCAACTCTTATCGGAAATCTTCCTTGTAACTCCGGAATTAAATCAGACGGCTTAGAAGTATGAAAAGCACCAGCGGCGATGAACAAAATATGATCGGTTTTTATTGAGCCGTGCTTTGTAACAACCGTTGAGCCTTCAACAATTGGCAGAATATCTCGCTGCACCCCTTCACGTGATACATCAGGTCCAGTTGAACTCCCGCGTCCAGCGATTTTATCGATCTCATCTAAAAATATAATGCCATAATTTTCAGCTAAAGCAATTGCACTTGCAACAACTTCATCCATATCAATAAGTTTTTGTGCCTCTTCTTGAATAAAAATCTTCCTTGCATTTGCCACAGTAACTTTACGTTTTTTTTGCTTCTTAGGCAAAAAACTTCCCAGCATATCTTGAATATTCATTCCCATTTCTTCTATCCCGGCACCGGCAAACATACCAAGCATCGGATTAGCATTGTCTTCCACTGTAATCTCAATTAACTCTTCTTCCAGCTCTCCATTTTCAAGGCGTTTCTTCCACCACTCACGACCAGCCGCAAATTCTGGTTCCTGTTTTGAAGTATTCTCTTCGGGTACAGGTTCCGCCTGATTGCTGCCGCCTGAAAAAAGCATCTCAAACGGATTTCGTAGAACCTCACGTTTTGAAGAAGGTATAAATTGCTCGATAATGCGATCATTAGCTAACTTGCCTGCTTTATCATTTACAACGAGCATTCTTTCCTGTTTTACCATTCGTATCGCTGTTTCCACAAGATCTCTAACCATTGATTCAACATCACGGCCAACGTAACCAACTTCAGTAAATTTCGTAGCCTCAACTTTTACAAAAGGAGCATTTACCAATTTAGCCAACCGACGCGCAATTTCAGTTTTACCAACCCCGGTAGGGCCAATCATTAAAATATTCTTGGGAATTATTTCTTCTTTCAGTTCGGATGAAAGTTGTTTGCTGCGCCAACGATTCCTTAGCGCGACAGCTACAGACTTTTTAGCTTGCCCTTGCCCAACAATATATTTATCCAGCTCGTTTACAATCTGTTTGGGCGTAAGTTCATTCAACGTCATCCCCCCTATTCAAAGTTCTTCTACAGTAATATTATGATTAGTAAAAACACAAATATCTGCTGCTATCTCTAATGATTCACGTGCAATCCCAGCTGCTGACAGCGATGAATATTTTATCAAACCCCTAGCTGCAGCTAACGCATAAGGCCCGCCAGAACCAATTGCTGTAACTCCATCATCAGGTTCAATAACCTCTCCATTGCCAGAGATAATCAGCATTTTTTCACTATCGGTTACAATCAGCAGTGCCTCTAGTCGGCGCAAAACTCTATCCATACGCCATTCTTTTGCCAATTCTACAGCTGCTCGCATTAAATTACCGTTAAATTCCTCAAGCTTGGATTCAAATTTACTAAACAGGGTAAAAGCATCTGCTACCGAACCAGCAAAGCCAGCTAAAACCTTGCCATGGAATAGTCGCCGTACCTTTTTGGCATTATGTTTCATTACAGTATTACCGCCGAATGTTACTTGTCCGTCACCGGCAATTGCAGTCTGGCCATTATGTTTTACTGCTACGATAGTTGTAGCATGAAACATCCAACCGCCTCCTCTGAAGTAAATGCACCATTGATACATAAATTACAAATACTGAATCATGAAAAGTCGCTTGCATGTAACTCTTTAGCCCTTATTAGATCTCGCTTGTATCAGATCTACAATTATCTGAATTGCTGTTAAATTGATACAACTTAAAAAATGCACAAAAAGAGCTTCACTCGCACTATGCAGGACAAATTCGACAAGCGCACAATATCTGCCCGATAATGCACAACGGTGTGCAGTGAAGCATTCTTCTAGTAAATTAAGTAAATTATCAATTTATTTATTTATATTACCACAGCGTTACGATTTATGCAATATTTTGTCGAAGCCGCATTTGAAATTTTCTAAACTTTCTAATGCCCGATCAGCAATCATTTTATTTTTTAGTTTTTTATCTCTTATTTTCTTACCTAAAGACGGCAATAACCCAAAATTAATATTCATCGGCTGAAAATTTTTCGATTCTGCTTTCGTAATATATTGGCATAATGCACCATGCGCCGTTTCGGTCGGAAATACTACAGGTTCGCGGTCCTGTATAAGTAAAGACGCATTAATTCCAGCAATTAAACCACTTGCCGCTGATTCAATATATCCTTCTACCCCAGTGATTTGTCCAGCAAACAGAATACGCTGATTAACTTGCATCTGTAACGTTGGTTGTAGTATTCGGGGTGAATTAATAAATGTATTACGATGCATGACTCCATAGCGAACAAATTCGGCATTTTCTAATCCTGGAATTAGACGAAACACTCGTTTTTGCTCAGGCCATTTTAAATGGGTCTGAAACCCGACTATGTTATATAATGTAGCAGCATAATTATCTTGGCGCAGCTGGATGACCGCATAAGGAATCTCACCTGTAACAGGATGTTCTAAGCCCACTGGTTTTAATGGACCAAATCTCAGAGTATCGATTCCTCGAGATGCCATCTCTTCCACCGGCATGCAACCTTCAAAGAAAATAGCTTTTTCAAAATCTTTAACTGCACTTTTTTCAGAATTGATCAATTCATTCCAGAACAGTTCATATTCCTGCTTATTCATCGGGCAATTTAAATAATCCCCATCACCCTCACCTTTTCCATAACGTGATGCCCTGTAAACTTTGGTCATATCTAATGACTCTCCGGCAACAATGGGAGCTGCCGCATCATAAAAATACAAATAATCCTGGCTTGTCATTGCAGCAATTGTCTCAGTAAGTTTAGGTGATGTCAATGGGCCACTTGCAATCACAACAATGCTATCTTCAGGAATGACAGTTATTTCCTCATTTTTAATTTTCACCCTGGGATGCTGCTTCAAACTAGCAGTAATGTATTCACTAAATGCTGATCGATCTACAGCGAGAGCTCCTCCAGCGGGAACTTTAGTAGCATCTGCTGCCTCCATAATAAGAGAATTTAATTGCCGCATTTCTTCCTTCAACAAACCAACTGCATTTTCCAGTGCTGCAGCGCGGAGTGAATTACTGCAGACAAGTTCACCAAAATTACCAGTATGGTGAGCCGGCGTCATTACATGAGGCCTCATTTCAAATAAATCAACATCAATGCCAGCTTGGGCAATTTGCCATGCTGCCTCACTGCCAGCCAAGCCAGCCCCAATTACAATAACTTTAGACACTTCTTTTCCCCCGATTTAATGTTTCTAAAAGCACTTATTTTAGTTTCTTACTTCTTTTCGTTTTGCCTTTTTTATTAACATCGTCATTTTCTAGTTTTTTATCTTTTTTCTTCAATTCTTTATTTATTGGGCTATTCTCACGAGTAGAACACTGCTCATTATTACAATACGTTATAAAACTGCCATTCTTATAATTATGACGCAATTGCAACGAACCACAAGTCGGGCATGCTTCCTTCAACGGGATATCCCAAGTCACAAAATCACAACTCGGATAATTCTGACATCCATGAAATACTTTTCCGCGTTTTGTACGTCGCTCCACAATATTGCCATCACATTTAGGACATTTTATTCCAGTATCTTTTAAGATAGGTTTTGTATTACGACATTCCGGAAAACCCGGACATGCTAGGAATTTACCATAGCGGCCCTGCTTGATCACCATAAATCTTCCACAGTTTTCACATTGCACATCCGAAATTTCTACAGGAAGCTCCACTTGCCCAATTTGCTCATCCGCGTTGGCCAGCGTTTCAGAGAATGGTTTATAGAAATCCTTGAGAAGCTCAGTTTTTGAAGCCTTGCCATCGGCGATTTCATCCAGCTGATCTTCCATCCCGGCAGTAAATTCAACATCGACAATTGTCGTAAAATACTCTTTTAACAAGTCAACAACCACAATTCCAAGCTCTGTCGGCTGAAATTTCTTTTCGATACGCACAACATAACCACGATCTAAAATAGTCTCAATAATAGGTGCATAAGTACTTGGTCGGCCAATCCCCTTATCCTCAAGCGTTTTCACTAAAGACGCTTCCGTATAACGCGGCGGCGGTTCGGTAAAATGCTGAACAGGTTGTATTTTAACTAATTTTAAAACCTGGCCGACTTTCAAGTCAGGCAGGCTTACATCTTTATCGTTCTCTTCTTCATCTTTACCTTCAATATATACTGCCATGAATCCGGCAAATTTAAGCTGTGAACCTGTTGCTCTTAGACCGTAACGACCAGCATTAATCTCCACAGTCCTAGTATCATAGACCGCCGGTGACATCTGACTTGCTATAAAGCGTTCCCAAATAAGTGTATAGAGTCTTAGCTGATCACGTGATAAGTTGCTTGCAAGACTCTGCGGAGTAAATTCCACACTAGTAGGCCTTATAGCTTCATGTGCATCCTGTGATTTCTTGGTCGAATATATCGGTGGCTTTTCTGGCATAAATTCATTGCCAAACTTATTAGCAACATAGTCTCTGGCTTCTTGTTGTGCAGACTCTGCAATTCTTGTAGAATCTGTCCTCATATAGGTAATTAAACCAACTGGACCAGATTTTCCGATTTCAAGACCTTCATAGAGTTGTTGCGCAACCATCATTGTTTTACGTGAAGTAAATCCTAGCTTTCGCGAAGCATCTTGTTGCAAGCTGCTTGTAATAAATGGAGGAGCCGGATTGCGTCGACGCTCACGCTGTTTAACATCCCCAACAACAAAATCCGATTTATCCAATTCAGACTTAACTGTGTTCGATTGAGTCTCGTTTGATAATGCTATCTTTTTTCCATCAGCACTGATTAATTGTGCATCAAAAGAGGGTGCTTTAGGTTTCTCACGCAGCTTAGCAGTTATTGTCCAATATTCTTCAGGAATAAATGCTTGAATTTCTCTCTCACGATCACAAATCATTTTTACCGCTACAGACTGAACCCTGCCGGCACTAAGGCCTTTTCGAACTTTGCGCCAAAGCAGCGGGCTTAGCTGATAGCCTACGATTCGGTCTAATAATCGTCTTGCCTGTTGAGCATCAACACGATCCAGATTTATTGGCCGCGGATTCTTAACAGCAGTCTGAATAGCAGGCTTAGTAATTTCATTAAATACAATCCGACAGGATTTTTCTGGCGCGACATTTAAAATATGAGCTAAGTGCCAAGCAATTGCCTCTCCCTCACGGTCAGGGTCAGATGCAAGATATACTTTATCTGCAGTCTTAGCCGCATCTTTCAGACTCTTTATTAGATCACCCTTACCTCTTATGTTGATATATTTAGGGGTGAAATTGTTTTCGATATCGATACCGAACTGACTTTTCGGTAAATCCCTTAAATGCCCCATAGACGCTCTGACTATATAGTTTCTTCCTAGAAATTTTTCTATTGTCTTTGCTTTTGCCGGTGACTCAACAACGACTAAAGTTTTGCCCATTAAATTCCCCCCCTAGCACGAACGTAGCAATGAGCGCAATGTTCCGCCACTAACCCGCGTAATTCTAATTGCAGCAAATTATAGGAAACAACTGAACTTGAAAAGTGGGTTTTAATCACTATTTCCTCAATAGTCAATGGATTGTCATAACTCAATACGTTAATTACAGCCATCTCATTAGCATTTAAGCTAGCTGTACGATCATTTTTTTCACAACTTGACCAATTATATTCTTCAAGGATGTCGGCAGCCCTATCAATGAGCTTTGCACCTTGCTTTATTAATGTATTCACACCTTTACTTGTATTTGAGAATATGCTGCCTGGCACTGCAAATACATCCCGCCCTTCCTCAAGCGCATATTCTGTAGTGATCAAAGCGCCACTTTTTTCAGCAGCTTCAACAACTACTACCCCCTTAGACAATCCACTAATTAATCTATTACGTGCTGGAAAATAGGCGGCATGAGGAGTGGTTCCAGGCGGATATTCTGAGATAACAGCACCTTGCTGTGCAATACTGTCGAGTAAATAACTATTTTCAGGTGGATAACTGATATCAACTCCACATCCCAAAACTGCAATAGTTTTCCCCTTTTTTAGCGCGCCTCTATGCGCAGCAGTATCAATTCCCCGCGCTGCACCACTAACCACACAAACATTAGCTAATGCCAAATCACTCCCCAGCATTTGTGCAGCATTATTACCATATGCAGAAGAACGCCTGGCTCCAACAATGGCAATCAATTTCTCTGAAGAAGGAAGCTGACCGCGAAAATAGAGCAACGCCGGGGGATTATATATCGTTTGTAATAACACGGGATACTCAGGATCAGTAAATCGACATAGCCGAATACCTTGCTTTTCCCATTTGCCAGCTAAATTTAGTATATCTATCTTTTCCCTAAGAAGCAGTAATTTATTACATGTTGTTTCATCTAAACATTTACATGCTAATAGATCCGGCCTGCGAGCCAGCCAAACATGCTCAGCATTACCAAAAAAAGCAATTATTTTTTTCAATCGAGCATTACCAATTCCAGGGGTCATTTGCAACGCAGCCAAATAAATTCTATCCATTTATTCACCGCCAGTCATTGACCTAATATAAAAAGTCCATTGAACTGAAATTTATGGTAATTATAGCATAAAAAATATTTATCGCAACAATTTGGCAATAAATATTTACAACGAATAATCATTAATTAATTTTAGCGTTATTTCTTTGTCTGCTTGAGTACGGCCTAAACTTCTGGCATTATTCATCATTTTATCCAAATTACCAAATTTATTCTCTAATAAATCCTTCAATAAAACTGCTAAGTCGTCAACTGAATCAGCACGTAACGCAACATTTTTTTCTAACAAAAATTTCGTATTACCTTCTTCTTGTCCAGGTATAGGACGATAAATAATCATTGGCAGCCCCATACTTAACGCTTCAGCCGACGTCATCCCGCCAGGCTTAGAAATCAACACATCAGAGATAGCCATCAGTTCATGAATATTATTGACAAAAGCCAATATTTTCAATTTATAGGTTACATGCGTTTGTAACTCTTGTAATTGTTGAAATAGTTTTTTGTTATTACCCGTGACAGCAATAACTTGCAGGGGAGTATTAATACTCTCCAAAGACGTTATGATTTCTGCCATTGGCAAAACACCTGCACCGCCACCCATAATTAGAACAGTTCTGACACTTGCATCAAAATCCAGCTTAGTTATAATATCTTGTTTGTTGTAAGGCTGTGCAAATGCACTATCAATCGGAATGCCCAAAGCACAGCTACGCGTCTTAGCAACACCATACTGTTCGAGATCATTTCTTAATTCTTCACTTGCGACAAAATAATAATCAATCTCATCATAAACCCATAATCGGTGTACAACAAAATCGGTTACCACCGCAATCGTCGGTATATTGATCCGTTTTTGTTTCAGCAAATACGCTATTAGGCCAGCTGGTGTTGCATGGGTACAGACAATTAATGTAGGCTGGTATTCCTGAATATAGCGATACATACGATTTGCCAGTAACCGACTAATCACTTGCCGTCCTAGTAATGCCAGTTTACTGGTATTACCCCAACCATACATGGTACCATAGGCACGTGGAAAAATACCCAGTACTCTTAAATAAGTGTTCAGTAATGCCTGCCCCCAAAACTGACTAAAAAAATCAAATACATTTGCTAAATGAGTTGTAATGTCTGGCCGCAAATTAGTTACGGCCTTACTGATAGCTTCAGCTGCACGAATGTGTCCCGAGCCAATTGGAGCACTGATAAACAATATTTTTGCTGGCTTAATCATCCACTTACTCCTCCATTTTTTATAAGACCAGCTTTTTGTAAAAACTAACACCACAATCATCCGTCGAGCTTTCTAATAGCTGACTTACGGTATTCCCTTGATAAACAACATACTCACCAGCGATTTCTGCTAACGGAATTAAAACAAAGTTGCGTTGTGCTAAAAATTTATGTGGGATCGTTAAGCATTCTGAGTCCATCGAGATATCATGATATACTAATAAATCAATATCAATAATCCGCGGCGCCCACCGCTCTTCACGAACTCTGCCTAGTACATTTTCAATGCGTAAACATTCAGCCAGCAAATCGAGTGGAGACAAGCTTGTATTGATACCGATAACCGCATTCAAAAATGCAGGCTGCTCTTTGACTCCGAACGGCTCTGTTTCATATAATGAAGAAATTGTTTCAATAATTATAGCACTATTTTTCTTTAACTCTTTTATTGCTAATATAATATTATTTTCCCGATCACCAATGTTTGATCCCAAGCCTAAGAAAATCATAGACTATCTGCTCCGTGAAATTTCTATTTGAACAAAATCCAACTGCCCAGGAATTGGCACCGCAGGTTTTCTAATTCGTACTGTTACCGCCTGCAGCGAAGTGTTAGCAGCTAAGACAACTTCCGCAATATGATTTCCTAAAGCTTCTAATAATTGAAACCGGCGATTCTCAACAATGTCTTTAATGCGGCTATAGATTGCAGTATAATCAACAGTATCCTGTAAATTATCTGTTTGCCCGGCTTTTGCAAAGTCCCCCATTAGTTCAATATCCAAATAGAAGCGCTGCCCTTGTTCACGCTCATACTCATACACTCCATGAAAGCCATAAAACATCATATTTCTAAGTAAAATTTTATCAGTCATTACTTTCACTCCTCATCATTGCATCTGTCATTTTTGCAAGTCTGGCAATAGCCTTTACATCATGTACTCTGACGATATTAACACCTTTGGTGATTCCTAATACTACAGTTGCACCTGTTCCTTCTACTCGTTCATCAGTAGGTAAATCTAATACCTCGCCAATAAATCTTTTTCGCGAGGTACCAAGCAAAATTGGACACCCTAGCGATTTCAATTGTTCTAATTTTGACATTACATATAGATTTTGCTCTGGTGTTTTGCCAAAGCCAATACCAGGATCTACAATAAATTTATCACTTTCAATTCCGGCAGCAATGCCTATTTCAATGCTTTGTTGAAGAAATTCACACATGTGTGACATAATATCACGTGAATAATGAGTACCTGCCTGATTATGCATGATCACTACTGGAACATTAAATTTTGCAATAACACTCGCCATTTCTAGATCTTTTTGCAGTCCCCACACGTCATTAATCATATGTGCTCCCAGCTTTAATGCCTCATGAGCCACGCTTGCCTTGTAAGTATCTACCGATATAGGCACACTTGAAGAAGCGACCAAATGCTCAAGAATTGGCAATAAACGTTCCATTTCTTGCTCGGCCGTTATTTTCTCTGCCCCAGCATACGGGCGAGTTGACTCAGCTCCGATATCAATGATATCAGCTCCGTGATTAATCATTTCTTGAGCATGCTTTAATGCTAGTTCGATCTTACTATATCTACCTCCATCAGAAAATGAATCTGGGGTAACATTGAGAATGCCCATTATGATAGTCCGATTGGATCTAATGCTTAGCTTTTTATCAAGCCAGGAAAAATTTCTTATTGGAAAAAGCTCCTGGTTATTCAGTAATTTTTCAACAGAAAAGGCTAGCTTCGGTAAACCCCAAGGCTGAATTTTCAACTGACTTAACGCAAGTCTATATTGTTTTAAAGTTGCACATATTAACACATCAGAATAGTCTACACTAAGATTGGCTGTCCCACGAGAAACAGCCACTTCGCCCCCTTTAGCTAAAAATGTCTGTTTTAACAAATTAGCTTCTTTAGCAGGAACTTGTTCTAGCTTGATTGTTTTAAACACAGCTTTAGGGGACATGATACTTATACCGGTTGTATCGCAATCTATTTTTTGCAGTTCTAAGTACGCCTGTTTATCTGTAACAATATTGATTACACGGGGATTATAATTCATTTATTTCCTCCCTATTGCGACCCAATGTGTTTTTATTGTATCATAAATAATATGCATAATGGAAATTTATATGCAAAATACAAGGAAATTTACGGAATATTAGGAGGACTATATAAATGAGATCACGTTTGTCTCCCGACACTTTTCGCATTCCGGTAGAAGAAATAAAGAGCGGCTTTTACAGTGACAGCTATTTTCTGCGCACCCAGGAAATATTAAATAAAGACAACCACCATCCTCGTGTTTTAATGCAAATCTTTCAACGTCAGCACGCGGTACTATGCGGGATTGATGAAGCTATTGCGATACTGAAAACGTGCTCACATCATCCAGAAAACTTAGTTATTAAAGCCTTGCACGATGGTGATGAAATTGAACCATGGGAAACTGTTCTAAGCATCGAAGGCGATCTGGCTGATTACAGCCATTTAGAAACCGTATATCTAGGAATTCTTGCTCGCCAAACCAAGATTGCTACTAACGTACGGAAAACAGTAACTGAAGCTAACGGTAAACCAGTCCTCTTTTTCCCATCTCGTTTTGACCACTATAGTGTACAAGTCTCTGACGGATACGCTGCCCATATCGGTGGCGTCTTTGGTGTATCCACGCCAGCCAACGCGGCCTACTGGAATGGAACCTCGTCAGGAACAATCCCTCACGCACTTATTGCAGCATACTCTGGAAATACCGTACGGGCTACAGAAGCTTTTGATAAACATATTGATCCTAATATAAACCGTGTCGCATTGGTAGATTTTAACAACGATTGTGTTGGTACTAGTCTTGCCGTTGCCCGAGCATTAGGAGATAAACTCTTTGCCGTCAGATTAGATACCTCTGATACAGTTGTTGACGTTTCAATATTACCGAATATGGGTAATTTTAAACCAACCGGTGTTAACCCTCAATTAGTAAGAAATGTTCGCCATGCGTTAGACGCTGAAGGCTTCTCTCATGTAAAAATCATGGTGTCAGGCGGGTTTTCACCTGAACGAATTAAAGAATTCGAATCTCTTGGTGTACCAGTTGATGTATATGCTGTTGGAAGCAGCATCTTTAACAATAATATTAACTTCACTGCAGATGTTGTGATGGTTGATCAAAAAAGCTGTGCAAAGATCGGCCGCCACTATCGGCCTAATCCACGCCTCGAAATTGTATAAGAAATACCCGCCAGTACATTTGGCGGGTATTTCTTTTTTTGATATGTAATTTTCAATATGAAACCATTCTATGAATTATCTTCTGCAGAAAGATTTTTTCCCAATTTCACTATGGCACGTTTCTCAAAACGCACGATTTAAAGGATAAGTTATTTTGCCATAAAACATACTTCTATTGTAAATTCATAATGAATATTAATTATTTGGAAGCTTTTTCTGTCCAACAAAAAGCCCTCGGATTTCCGAGGGTTTATGGCTAGCATCACTCTATTTAATTCCTATATTGGTTCGTTTGAAAGAAATTTTTCCTTGTGCAATTTCTTCTAAGGCAATTGTAACTGGCTTCGATGACTTACTGGCCACTGATTTCTCGCTATCCTGAATAATTTCCCTAGCCCTTTTAGCCGCTAATACTGCAAGAGTATATTTGCTGTCGGCCTTATCTATCAAGTCTTCTAATGCCGGATTATTCATTACTATTACCTCTTTTCATTATCCTGTGACTCCCAGTTTCACCACCTGTGAACATTACTTTATGTCAACATATCTATTATATCATACTTTTTGCTTCTTTGCTTGTTATCCTGGAAATTTTTTACTCATCTAATCATTATAGAAAATTATGAAACTAGTATGAAAAGATAAAATGCCTGATCACGCAATGTGACTCAGGCATTTTAGAATTATCTACCGTGATGATTTCCATCAAAATGTCCATGTTCTCTTATTTCACGTAAAGCTCTTTCGTGACGGTCTTGTTCTCGCTTTTGACGTTCTTTCCACGCTTTCCTTGTTTCATGAGGACGTCTTTTCATTTCTCTTTCATGCCGTTCATTCTCAATACGTTCTTGTCTTTCCCGCTCTATACGCTCTCTTTCGTGCCGATCACGATCCCCATCATGCCGTTGTTGTATATGCGGTGGGTTGTCACGCGCAGGCGACGCTTCGATAACAGAAGCGCCTATACCAAATTGCATAAGCCCGACCATCGAAAAAACCACGGCTTTTTTAATAATATTTTTCATTTAAATCTCTCCTTTAATTATCAATATGTAACATCCGTCAATTGTTTGAATCACTCTAGCTAACTTGCTAAGGCAATTATATCAAGTAAATTTTTGAATTAATTTAGAAAGTTTTGGTTAAGGAAAAAGCATCTAGCCAACAGGCCTGTGATAAGAATAACTTTTATAGTCCTTAGAAGGCATACTGTAAAGGGATTAGAGACATGACTATAGAAATTGTATAATAAAAATTAAAGGCAAAAGGAGATTGTTCATATGCTTATTATAAAGCCCTATCAAACTATTCTCGTGCCACTAGATGGCTCAGAAAATTCACAGATTGCTTTAGCTCATGCAATTTATTTAGCCGAGCAATGCCGTGCTTCAATCTCATTATTACATGTCGTAAATTTATCATCTGTATTTGCATTGTCACCCTATGAACAAAGCAATTATGTTTTAATGAAAGATGTACAAGATTCTTTAGAAGAGATAGGGAAGAAAGTCTTAGCCGAAGCAGCATCAAAGATCCCTGCTGCTATAAAATCTAATAGCTCATTGGAATTTGGCTCACCAGGACATATTATTGTCGAAACAGCCGAAAAATTCAAAGCAGACCTTATTGTTATGGGAAGCCGAGGCTTAGGTCCAGTAAAAGGCTTATTTATGGGAAGTATCAGCAATTATGTAACTGGGCACGCACCAATCCCAGTATTTATTGTCAGATCCGCTTAACAACTGTTTTATAATTTATTAACAGAATGAGGCTAAAAGTCGTTTCCTTTTGGAAGCGACTTTTCTGTTGGAGCTGCAGCACTCTTTTAATTAACACCGTCCTGATTCTAACCTAGTAACCTTTCAATAAGGTAATAATTCGGCACTACGCGATCAGGCGAAGTTATCATAAGTAGGGTTAATCATCCGGCAACAAGAACTACAGAAACTCAGAGGGAGCAGCTTCTTAACTAAAAAACTGCTCCCTCTGAATAATAGAAATCCGTACTCGCGAGCATTCAGATCAGTACATGACTAAAGATCGGCTTGATCATCTAGCATCGTCAGCGCATCATTTCTTTCATTTATGAAGCGGTTACGCAAACCGACTTTAACAACAGTAAACGAGCCATTTGCCCAGTCTTTTGGGGAATGATATAAACCGTTCGCCAGTTCATATGCATGATTGCACTCATCAATCAAGAAATTGTATATATTAGTAATCATCTCACTATCGAAACAGCGGTCATCAACATATGATAAGTTTGGATGTCCTAACCGTTGTACAGCCTCCATAAAAAGCTCAACCATATTTCCTGTAGAATATTGCACTGCACGGCTCATAAGCACAGCCTGCATCGCCAGAGATTTGTTGCAAATCTCATAGCCAGCACCATGCAAATATTGAGCAGCTCGATTAAAATACACTGATTTTGCATACTCATTTTGTAGTTGAGAGAAACCGTTGGGATCAGTATTTCCTATATTTTTCCACGCCTCAATAAAATGACTTGAATTGATCTCATATTGCGATAATACCACCCCGTAATTTGCCAGTACTTCATTGGAATGTGCACAAGCGAAATCTAAAAACGCCTGAACCGACCCAGCCTTTGAGGATAATTGATAAATACCATAACTGATCCCCCCCAAATCGCCATGTCCGGACGAAACACTTGCCGGATCACCGTGTGACTCATATTTGGCTGATAAGTCATAGATCGTTGCCATTGTTTAAATCGCCTCCTATGTAGTTTATGCAGAATAGTTGTATTGGGTTTAATTGCTGCTTGATATCAACGAACATTCTAAAACACCCGCTGGATACACTCAAATTCCATATAAAAAACCGCCTACGCGGAACGTAAACGGTTGCTTTTTTTTACCAATACTTATTTGTGTCACCAATAAGTATTTATCTTCATATTATGTAACATAAAAGGCATCACAAATCCAACCTGATTCCCATATAATTAACCTCCCTCTTGTATCTGGCTGATCCTCAAGATCAGCCAGTTTATTTTACAAAAAACAACAACGATAATACAGGAATTCGTCACTACTCCTCATCAATAAAAATTCAAACTTACGAACGGACCTATGTATTTAAGTCATGATGATAAACAATTCTTTTTAGTCCTGTTGCGTTACCATTTAAGCTATTCGCTGCTTTTACGACCTCTCTCTCATCAACTAACTTCAGGTTTAAGGCTTTTAAATAGGCTTTGATAAAATTTTCTACCCATTCCGGTGGTGGTTCGGTAGTATATTTCGTTGGTGGAGCACCAGGCCCCCCAGCATTTAAACTCCATCCAAGAAAAGCCATACTATCCCCTCCCGGTAATGTATATGCATTTCCGGGTTGTCTACTTGCTTGCAAACTTGATTAAAAATCAATACAGGATTTTGGAAATCAATTGTCGAACAGCAGTCTCTAAGATCATATTATTCCAATCAACCCATAAAGAAGATCCATTGGAGCAAACGTCAATATACTCCTCGGATAACAATTGCTCACCAATTTCATTATCAAATGAACCTGATCATTATTCAGGCTTCAATAAGAACAGCTATTAATTTGTTGTGTTTTTATTGAAATTACTGGAAGATGTTGTACAATGTATAAGAAGGCTATTATTGCATCTTCTAGTTACCGCAAATAAATCGAGAATGGCGGGATAGGTCATGTCGTTTGTTTTTTCTTTCGCTCACAATCATTTCATAATTATTGAAGGCCAATTTAATCAATGTACTTCATCAACATTTAATCACGTTCAACATAGTGATACTATAATAATTAGAACAGCCACATAACACGGCAATTTTGTCGTGTTTTATTTTGATAAAAATCTCCGAATATTTATCAAAATACATGATTGCTGCTATCCTGTTAGTCTCTCATTATCCTAATTTTTAGGACAAATATAACCTATTACTTATCAGGGAGGTTTTCTTATGGCAACTTTGAAAATGGGTGGTCCTTTTAAATTTACCCGTGGTGAATGCAACGCTAGAATTGAAAAAATTAGTCCTGGTAATTACGCGTTAGGAAAAATCCATCCGACCAAAAAAAATTTCATTGTTCAATATGTGGGTAGGGCAGACATAGACTTAAACGATCGGATAAAAGAGCATCTCACTGAGGGATATTCCCATTTTAAATACTCCTATGCAGGTACTCCCAAAGAAGCTTTCGTAAAAGAATGTGCTAATTATCATGACTTTGGCGAAGATAAAAAGCTTCACAATAAAGCTCATCCGAGCAAACCCATTGAGGATAATTGTAACTGTCCTGTTTGTAATTGCTAGTGTGTATTTAAAATAAAAATCATAAGACAACGAAGGAGCGATTTATATGTTTAAACAGAAATCTTTTTATAAACTTCTATTATTAGTGATTACAATGCTACTCATTCTATCTGCTGCAATTTGCTATGCTGTTCCCCCAATAAAAATTGCAATAATTCCACCTATTGATAGTGCAAAATATGGAGAACCGGAGCTTAATCAAATTGCCTTGTCTGAAATGAAAGAAAATATCATCAATCAGAAATATGATCTCGCCTTGGATTCTCAGGTAGAAAGTGCTATAAAAGATATCAATCAAGGAAATCCATTAAAATCATTGCCTAAAAAGGAATTTCTTCAACTGCTTTCAAGTAAGCTTTCAGCTGATGTCGTTATTGCTGTAGAGTTTACCCGTATAAGTTCAGTCGTTTTACCAAGCTTATATAGCAGCAATGAGATGAGGAATATCTCTCTTACATCCGCAGTCTATATCGCTCAAAACGATTCATATAAGACATTCAATTCTCGTAGAAATGAAACTTCAGAAAGCGACGGCTTTAGAGGTATAAAGAGATTAACAAAGGAATGCTTAGCTGAAATTGAGAGAAATACAAATAAATACTTAAAAAGTATTGTTTTACAATAATCCCGAGACAACTAGGCTATTCAGCCTGCAAGTTTTGGAGGTCATATGAACGCTATTTATGTCCGTGTATCAACTGAAGAACAAGCACGTTCTGGCTACTCCATTGATGCTCAGATCATGAATTGCATTGATAAAGCAACATCTCTTGCCTTATATGATTATAAGATATATCGAGATGACGGTTATTCTGGTGAGTTTATTGAACGCCCCGCCTTAGATATTCTTCGCCAGGATTTACGAAACGGCCTTATTAACCATATTATTATGTATGATCCTGACCGCATGGCCCGTGTCCTTGACATTCAACTGCAAATAGCTGCCGAAATTGAGCAGGCAAAAGCCAATCTGATATTCTGCACCCACGACTATGATGCATCTCCAGAAGGAAAGCTGTTTTTTATGATTCGCGGCGCTATTAGCCAATTCGAAAAAGCCAAAATTCGTGAGCGTACTATGGGTGGTAAAAAAGCAAAAGCCCGCCAAGGTAAACTCACCTTTAATGATAAACTATTTGGCTATGATTATGACAAAGATAATAGTATGTACATAGTAAATGAACAAGATGCTGAAATTGTTCGGTTAATATTTGAAACATATATTAATAAGCAAATTGGCGTTAGGCAAATATCATTAGAACTGCGGTCGCTGGGCATTGTCAATAAATCGGGCAAGCCGTTTACCCCTACCCATATTCATAGAATGCTCTGCAATGAATCGTATGCTGGTTTAAAATGGTCAATGATGCGTTACGATAAGAAAATCAGCCAATATAAGAAGAAACGAATCTTACGCGATAAATCAGAATGGATCCCCATAGAAGTCCCTGCAATCGTCAGCCGTGAAGTTTTTAATGAAGCCCAGAAAGTCATGAAAAACAACAGCATTATTTCAAAGCGCAATACCAAAGCTGAATATTTGCTTCGTAACATTTTAAAATGCGGCATTTGCGGCTATAGTATGATTGCTAAAACAAGAAACCAAAAAGGTCATGACTATAAATATTACTATTGCTCTTCTAAGGATTTCAAGATCCGAGAATGCCACAGTAAATTAATCCGCGCCGATGTATTTGACGAAATGGTCTGGGCTAAATTATATGATTTTGCAAAAAGAAAAATTGATTTTAATAAAGTCATGAAAAACGTTCAGGTAAATTCGGTTACTCCTGACAAGTTAGTGATTTATCTGGCTGCATTACGAAAAAAACAAGCAGCACTTGTCAAGTGGGCAAAAGACGGAATACTAGAACTTGATGCTGCCGAAAGAGAATTGCAGCCACTTAGTAAAGAAATAGCTGCTACCCAGCAATCTTTATCTAAACTTAGGCAAAAAAATAAGCCGGCAATGTTGATATCACCGGATGAAATCATTGAAGCTAAGACGTTTGAACAGCGCCGAGCTATCACGTTAAAAATAGCAACGATTTATGCAAGAAAGACTAAAAACGAGATTGATTGGAGCTTCTGATGCCTTGGATTAAGTCCAATTTGTCATTTAAGTCTCACGTTTATCAATTCTAGATACATATGAACGAGAAATTCCCAACATCTTTGCAATATCGCGTTGCGTCTTCCTGCTTCCGTCAGGCATCCCAAATCGCATTTCCAATACCCACTTTTCACGACTGCTCAGCCGTCCTATTTGTTTATTTAAGCGTTCATGTTCACATTGATTTTCTACCGCTTCAGCAACAACGTCAGGTGCTGTACCTAAAACATCAATCAATGTAATCTCGTTACCCTCATAAGATTATCTGTCTTCAACAATATCATTTATTAAATGCAAAGCCGCTCTTTAAGAGCGGCAAGTAGTTTTTTACAACAAATATTTCATAATAAAACACATTAGCGTAATAGAAAAAACAGTGATAAAAACGGGTTGCTTAGTCTTTTTTATTTCATACCTTATCTGTTGTCTAGCCAACTCTCGAGAAAACGACATTGCATTTCCCTCCAGATATTAACTTGTTCTATAAAATATATCGAACAAGCCATCTGCAGCTATAATAAGACAAACGTCCCTATTTTCGCATTATCCTTCTCACCATTTTCGCAATGATCAAATCAATTTTTCTTAACTGCCTTCTTTACAGCTATAGGAATAGACTGACAGTCACAAGATTGCTGCTGCAACCGATAGGCTTGCTAGATAAAATTGCAATGCATCATCGGATTAGTTAGGCAGCTGCTTTAAAATATCATATCTACCCATTTCTTGCAGAAATTCTTTTGCTTCACTAAATTCATTACCCAATAAGACCGGCTGAGCTGATCCCAGTTTTATCAAGTGATATTCATCCTGGCTATATGAAATTTTTTCTGTCATGTCATTACTCATCCACACAGTCATTGCCATCATGTGCTCTCCTAACTTTAAATGTATTCATTCAATTATTCCCGTCCCCGATTCTTTAATATTCATTTATTCTGGTTCTCTGTTATAAATTCTTCTTTAATCATTAAAGCCAAGAAATGCAAATACCACTGTAAGCTTGTGGCTTACAGTGGTGTTCTTGAAGCTCAGCGATAAGTAATTAACAATCAGACGAGTAGTCGTTTCCACAACAGAAGAAAAACAACAGGATGATTACAATTATAATCACACAACTGTTATTACCGCGTCCGCCACCAAATCCTCCAAATCCCATCCTAACTCCTCCTTTGATGTTTATTGCTAGGAACACGATATCCTATGTCGAAGAGATATCATTTGCTACTCTATCGCCAGCCACTATTTTCTTTATAAACTTGCCTACATCTTGATTATGAGTATTATCATTATACATATTCACGCTTTATAACATGTTAAAGCCAGAATAAATCCACTTAAATACTAAATTTCGATAATTGATGGTTTACATAGCTGCACATATTTGCTTTAATAAAAAAGAGCCTTACGGCTCAGTAAAATCATCATCAATTTTCATTTTGAAAAATTTTTCATATTTAATTAACATTTCATCTAGCTCTTGGCTAGCTTTAATTACCTCAGGATCTGTCAAAGACCTTTTGCTTGCTATTTCATGTAATCTGGCTCGTAATTCTTGAATGATAGTCTCTATTTGCCGAATATCTTGCATCTTAGATCCGCCTTCACCTAATTTTTGATTTTATATTTACCCAAGAAACCTGATTATAAGCAAATATCGCTCATTTTTTTATGGATAGAAACTAAGTTCCGGGAAAAGTTCTGCAAAAGAAGATTCGACAACTAGTTCAGGAAAGAAAACAAATTCAATTCTTGCTGGATTATATCGATAACTAGGACTTAATAAACAATCGAATTTATGCTGGCAGACTTTGCACCGCTGATGTATAGCTAGATAGTTCGTCTTCATAAAGTCCCCCCACATTACTTACTATATTTTAAGATATGCACATTTTCGAAATATGTTAACTAAATTTGATTTAGTTAACATATAATTCTCTACATTATGCATGTTGGGTAAAGGACTTAATACTTATCCGCCTGGTTTAATTCCGGCGATTTGTTGATTTTCAGACATTCTTCCATGCTAAGTGTATTCCACCAGCAAAGAAATGCGGAATGATACTGATAAAGGCATTTCTTAACTTCATCTTTACTTTTTTGTGGTGGAGAAACAATATGTATAACCACTTTATCCAGCGTATAGGTTGCATAATACTCATTATCCATAGGATCACCTCTGTTTATCCTATGCAATGAATCCTTTGGGACTTCCCTAAAACATTACAATGGTCACCCATTTTACGCACAAATTTCTATGACATCCATAAATACAAGAAAGGAGACTCACTTATGAATATTAGAACAGAATTACATCACCTTATTGATCAACTCACTGATCAGCAATTAACTGCAGCTAAGGAAGCGCTTAACCGCGTCATACAGGGTAGAGAGAATATACCAGTATGTGATCTAGGCTCTGCCGAAGATATTGCTTCTTTGTATAAAACAGTCACTTATGAAGATAAGGATAAAAATCAATAACTTCAGATACGTCTGACTTCATTTTTCAGCTCATTTACCCTAGAAACATTTGGGTGCAGTCAAACCATGTAGTAATTTATTCACTGAGCCATTAATAAATTACGGTTGTAGAGACAACCAAAAGCTCATATACATAGATCAAAGAGAAAGATCGCGATCAACTGACTGAGGCAGCTAGCAATTAAATGCCTATTCTATCAAATCAGCTTAATTCCATATTGTAGAAAGTTATTTTAAAAGATGCCCCACCCGGGGCATCTTTTATTAAAGAAGGTGATTGCATGAATAGCTATGTGAACCCAAAAGAGCTTGAGCCAGCCTGTTTCTATCTCCGTAAGTCACGTGAAGATCACGAAGCTGAAGCCCGTGGCGAAGGTGAAACATTGGCCAAACATAAAAATGCTCTTCTTAAGCTTGCTAAAGAATATGGAGTTACTATTAGCAACATTTATCAAGAAGTTGTTTCTGGTGAGAGTATTATCCATCGCCCTGTTGTTATTGAACTTTTAAAAGCAGTCGAACATGGCATCTGGAAATCTGTATGGTGCATGGACATTGATCGTTTAGGCCGTGGTAAAATGCAAGATCAAGGCCTGATAATAGATACTTTTAAAAATTCGCATACAAAGATCGTTACTCCTCGAAAAATCTACGATCTTGACAATGACCTAGACGAAGAATATACCGAGTTTGAAGCCTTTATGGCACGTAAAGAACTAAAAATCATCACCCGCCGCCTTCAAGGAGGACGCATACGATCACTTGAAGAGGGAAATTATCTTGGCAGCATCCCTCCCTATGGATATCTAATTGATAAAAACAACCGAAAGCGCCGCTTATTGAAACATCCTGAGCAAAAAGAACCAACCGATTTTATTTTTTCTATGTATCGTACTGGTAGTATGGGAGCTAACAAAATAGCCAATGAACTCAATCAGCTTGGCTTTCTCTCCTATACTGGCAAACGCTGGACTGCCGCTTCAATCCTTAATATGTTAAAAAATCCAGTATATTGCGGGAATACTGTATGGAAGAAAAAAGAAATTAAAAAATCTGCAATACCAGGGAAGAAAAAAGAGACTCGATCTCGCTCACGCGAAGAACAAATTTGGATCTACAACACACACGAGGCGTATATAACAGAAGAAGAGTTCACCCAAATTCAAGAGAAATTGGCAAAAAAGCATCACTCTCCCCATCAGCGTGCAATTACCAATCCGTTGGCCGGATTAATAAAGTGCGCCATTTGCGGAACTTCAATGATTTATCGTCCATATACCCATCAGCAATATCCACACTTAATGTGTTATAATAAACATTGTCCAAATAAAAGCAGCCGGTTCGAATTTGTCGAAGAAAAACTACTCCATGCTTTATCCATTTGGCTTGAACACTACTGCATGCAATGGAATACAAATCTTCCTTGCGATAATAACAGCAGTATTTTGAACTTAAAAATAAAAGCCCTTTCAAACCTTCGCAAAGAGTTGAAAGAGCTTGAGTTTCAAACCGATCGCTTATATGAATTGCTTGAACGAAATATTTATGATGAAGAGATCTATCAGAGCCGTTCTAAAAAACTCGCCAATCGCATTAAAGAAATCCAGGAAGCGATAGCACAAACAGATAATTCACTTAATGTCTGTGCAGAAAGCACCAGTGTTCAAACAATTATGCCAACAGCTAAATCATTACTTCAGGCTTATTCCATAGTGTCTGATCCAGCTGTAAAAAATCAAATGCTCAAATATTTATTGGACTTTGCAACCTACCGCAAGGATAAACATCAACATGGCGATGAGTTTACGCTTATCCTTTACCCTCGGCTACCTCATGGATCTGCACAGATAAACCACGAAAGATAACTCATTTCCTTCTTTATCTACGCCAATTGGATCATATAAGCTCACTTCAGATCTTATCCTGCGAGTACTTCGCAAATGCATCAATATTTCATTTTCAATACACCGTGCTGCGTATGTAGCCAACCGAATTTTTTTGGCTACATCAAAAGTATTTATCGCTTTAATCAGACCAATTGTTCCAATAGAGATCAAATCATCAACATCTTCACCTGTGTTGTCAAATTTCTTAACAATGTGCGCCACTAATCGCAAATTACGTTCAATTAAGATATTCTTTGCTGTTTCATCACCATTTTTTAGTCTATCAAGGTATATTTGCTCTTCTTTTTCGGATAATGGTAAAGGAAACGTGTTGTTTGTTACATAGGCAACAAGCAACGAAATACTTTTTATAATTGTAGTCGCAAGAGCTAATAAAAAAGACACTAACCATCACCCCCGCCAAGTATGTGATTCATTCTATGGCGAGATCGTATAGATTGTGCCTGTCAAAAACAATTTAATTTGGCTTACAAAGAACCTTTGCTTTTAAAACCAAGAATCAAACATTAAATAAAAGCAGAAAAATCCAATTTTCATTTAGGGAGTGTGCTTATGGAAAATTATGTCGGCGATATTGGCATTCTATTCTCTATAGTCCTGGTTATGGTTTACGTGATGTGGGATAAATTATTCTCTGACTAAGCTCTTATCCTGATATTTTCTCTGAAAGCCTCGATCTTACTACATGCATTGAGTCAACCAAAGACTCACCAATTACTTTACTTAATTTTATTACAATGGATAACGGAGTACTTTGCAAATCAATATATCCGATCTGTCCGCCAGCATTGACAACACCAACAATTGAGATATGACCAACACAAGGTAAGCGATTGCCAACAGCGATTCCAGCATGCAAGCCACCTTCCCATATTTCCATATTTCCAATCTCACTACTTTTCCCCAAACAAGCATCAATTGCAATAATAATTGGGTAATAATACTTTTGGTTAATCTGATTAATAGTTTCTACAAGATTACCAGCATGGACTGGAAGCTCTAAACTTCCATATATAATACAGTTGCTATGTTCTTCTAGGTGTGTCCCAACTAGAGGGCCTAATGCATCTCCAGTATAGCGATCTGAGCCTATACAAAGAAATACTAACGGACGGACATCATAGTTTTCTTGCTTCTCCAGAAGTTTCAGAAAATGATTGTAAATCTTGTTCTTAGCTTTTCCATCAGCAAGATTTACGGTAAGTTTATCAACTATTTTCCCCATTATCCCTCTCCTCTTTAAATACACCAATAATAAAATCATTTTGCTGATTAATTGTTTACTTATTATTTATATATGTTGAAGCCGCCTAATTATTACTATTAAACTTGTCTTTGCCTCCAATTAAGAACTCCCGTATATTATTACAGGTCATGCCTGAAACTATATTTTCAAAAAAATAACCTCTTCGCATTTTCATGCGAAGAGGTTATTTTAAATTAGACTAACTTGTTGGTAATCTGGCTGGTGTTTTGCAGAGGCAAGCGCTTGAATAATAAACTGTATATGTTCCCGCAAATCAATTCCCATGTCTTCAGAACTTTTTATAATGGTTTCTCTATTGACTGCTTTAGCAAAAGCTTTATCTTTCATTTTCTTTACTACCGATTTGACTTCAAGATTTTCGAGACTCTTATCTGGGCGTACTAATGCACAAGCAATAACAAATCCTGTCAATTCATCAACAGCTAACAAAGTTTTTTGTAGCAGCGTTCTTTCGCCTGGCCAATCTCTATCGTGAGATTCAATATTAGTAATAAAGTCGAGATCATAACCATACGGTCTCAGCAAATCGCCTGCCTGATATGGATGCTGTTCTGGAAAGCGTTCAAAATCAATATCGTGAAGAAGCCCTACCGCGCCCCAATACTCCTGATCTTCGCCAAATTTCTTCGCATAAGCCCGCATTGCAGCCTCAACAGCTAAGCAATGTTTCAGCAATGGATCACCGCTAACATGGTTCTGCAGTATTTGCCAGACTCGTTTTCTTGCTTCAGTCATAGACAGCCTCCTTGATTGCATTAATGCAACGATAATATTCAAATTATACCAAAAAAGCCAATACAAATACAGAATTCTATATGAGAAGTCAAAAGCATACGCTTTATAAAGGATTGGGGGGGGAACATGGATACAGCGGTTTCAGTTATATCGGGTATCTTGTTACTATTATGCGGTATACATTTTATGCGGCACGGATTGCAAAATATTTTAGGCAACAGGCTTCATCAAACGCTCATTAGAATAACGGTGACCCCATGGCGTGGTCTCCTTGTCGGTATATTGGCCTCTGCTCTTATGCAAAGCAGTACCGCAGTCTCCTTAATTACAATTGGTCTGGTCAGCGCTGAGTATCTAAGCTTTTATCAAAGCTTAGGAATTATTTTTGGTGCAAATATCGGTACCTGTAGCACAGTACAGTTACTGGCTTTATCATTGCCTGATCAATATCTTTTGCCACTTCTAGTATTCTTTATGGTATTGCTTTTAATAAAGAAACTGCGTTACATGGCGTTAGCTATTAGCAGTTTTTTATGTATCTTCATTGGCATAAATTTAATTTCAAATTCACTAAGTCATATGTCAGAACTAAACACCGCTCTTGAATATATCGCTGCAGGAAAGACTAATCCAGGTTATGGAATTGCTGGAGGAATTCTCATAACACTATTATTACAATCAAGCAGTGCAGCGACAGCTTTACTGATGGTTTTCGCTAATGAAGGTATTATTGATTTGACAACAGCAATCTATGTTGTCTATGGTAATAACATCGGCTCATGCCTTTCTTCTTTGATAATCGGCCTGGCATCACCACTAGCTGGCAAGCGGGTGGCAGCAGCCCATATCATTTTAAATATTGTTGGAGTTCTTATTTTTCTACCATTTACAAAATTTCTTGCCTATTTGATGCTAAAATTCAGCCCAGAAATACCAGGTCAAATAGCCCTAGCACATACAACGTTCAACGTAGTATCATCACTCATTGTAATTCCTTTTGCAAAACAATTTGCCAGACTGATTATATGGTTAGTGCCGGAGAGGAGGTAAGATTAACTATTCAAAATAAAAAAAGGAGGCTTTTCGCCTCCCCAAAAACCCTATAACACTCTACGCGCTCCTACATAGCGCGATCCCCAATATCTACTTTCCATCAAATCAACTGCAACTCCTCTGCTAGAAGTTGCACTGATGAACTTGCCATCTCCCAAATATATGCCGCTGTGCGAAGGCCCTGAGGCATATGTTGAAAAGAAAACAAGATCACCTGGCTGCAGCCGGCTATAGGAAACCGGTTGTCCCATTTCAAATTGCTGATCCGCTGTTCTAGGTAATGAAATACCATTATTGCCAAAGACAAATTGGACAAACCCAGAACAATCAAACCCATTTGGAGTGGTTCCGCCAAACATGTAAGGTACACCGATATACCGAAATGAGGTCTGGGTAAGTCGCCTTACCGAAACACTAGACCCATCGCGGCTTGTAGGAATTTCACGCCCCATAAGTGCCCTATAAGTTTGTGATCCAATAACTCCATCCGACTCAAGTCCGCGATCTCGCTGAAATGCTTTTACGGCATTAACGGTTGCAGGACCATAATCACCATCTGCAACAATTTCATAGCCCAAAGTATTTAATCGCGCCTGAATTGCAACAACATCTTGCCCCTGATCGCCTTGTTCGAAAGCAGATGCGTATGTAATGGAAACAGTGCAGACCAACATCAATAGGATTACTAAAATACGCGTTACCCTGTTCAAGTGACTGCCCCTCTCTAAGCCTCCGAGGTTAGCTGACGGGTTAGGGTTGAGGTTCCCCCTACTACTTTTAACAAACAGAAGATTCTGCCAAAAGTAATTTCACCCCTTTAATATGGTTCCCCCGGTCTTGAGGTAGATTCGGCTCTTATACTACTCATTTAATATTATTCTTCCTTTTTATGCAAATTCCTTCCTTTTAAATGATTTTTTTCACATGATCTATCTTCAATGATTGCCTGAGAATTTTTTGACTCAGTACGAATCCAATAGAGCGGCCGTTGCTTTACTTCCTCAAAAATTCTGCCAATATATTCACCAATGATCCCCAATCCTGCTAATTGAAGACCACCCAGCAGCAAGATACTGGCAGAAAGGGTCGCCCATCCCGGCAAAGCCTCTGTCGTAAATAATTTCAAATAGATAACTTGCATGGTCAGAATTAAACTTAACAATCCACACAACAATCCAATATAAAAAGCGAATCTCAATGGAAGCTTAGAGTAAGCAGTAATTCCATCAAGTGCAAAATGGAGCATTTTATTCAATGAAAACTTAGATGTACCAGCATAACGCTTTGGAGCTATGAATTCTACATTGATCTGCTTATAGCCAATTGCCCCAATCATCCCTCTAATAAATCTTGCTCGTTCGCGAAATCTACAAAAACTTAAAACAACCTTTTTATCCATCAACCTGAAGTCAGATCCACCTTCTTGAATGCGAACCTTTGACAGTAAATTAATCAGTTTATAATATAGCCCAGAAGTAATCGCTTTTGCCCAGGATATCCCCTCAGTATTGACTCTAATTGTTTGAACAACTTCATAGCCTTCTTCCCATTTAGCAACTAGCTCCGGAATTAACCCTGGCGGATGCTGCATATCCCCGTCCATAGTAAGCACAGCATCGCCATCAGCATGGTCAACACCACAAGTTAAGGCAATCTGATGTCCAAAATTCCTGGCAAGAAATAATGCTCGAACTCTTTTATCTTTCTGAACTAAGCGGTCCAAGATTAACGAGCTTGCGTCCTTTGATCCATCGTCAACAAAAATCAATTCGAAATCATAATTCAAAGACTTCATATGTGTGCATATTTCTTCATAAAAATTTTCAATATTATCTTGTTCATTAAAAATAGGTACGACAATCGAAATTAACTTCATTGCGCCCTCCCATAGATCAATTGCCTTTTCAGATAAATATAGAATTCAATCATTATTTTATCCAAAAATTAGAAAAAAAGCTACTGCAAAAAAATAAACAGCCTACGCTGCTGCATAGGCTGTTTATTTTTTTATGTCTTGTCGCAAAGCGACTGCATCCCGCAAATATATGTGCTTTATGGCGCTCTGTGGTAATTCGGTATTCCAAAGAATAAGTACCCGGATACAGCGCGGCAAACCATTTATATTGTCAATTTCTTGAGTTCCAAATAAGGGAACTTCATTCCAGCCCATTTGTCTTGCCCCTAAAGCTGGAAATGCCGCATTTAAATCAGGAGTGGAGCTAAAAATTACAGCACCAATATCTTCTGTTTCCATCTTATTTGCAGCGATTATTTCAGTTAATAACTCCACGACACTTTCGCAGATTGTGCCATGATCATTGTTCTCCACAGTGATTGCTCCTCGGATACCACGCAAAAAACTTCACCATTCCTTCCAAAACTTTTTAATCTTATTCGGTGGTACTGACGCTGATTCCTGCATTTGCAGTCAGTTTTTTATGCTTTCGCTAAACTTGACACATTCATATACATTCTTGCAAATCATTACTAGAATATACCTCAATATGCCAACTCCTCAAGGTCGAAATAATTCTGCTGATTATTGGCGTAACCTGTTCAGAAATAAGTGGTGAAAGCTCCAAGTCTAGTTCTATACAAGCTGGTTGTACACCAAAGATTATCATTTCTTTGACCGGTTTATCCAAAACCTCTAATGCTGCTAGCACATCTTGAATACCCAATTCATGCAATGATACTTTATTCTTAAAATAGGCTTTAATAGTATCATTGTCAAACTCATAAATCGTGCCTGGCGTTTGCCTGCCAAGAACTGCATCTACGATAAGCAGCTTATCAGTATCATATAAGCTGCCAACTAATTCTAATCCCAGCGTACCACCATCTAAAATTTGAACATTTTGCGGAAACTGATAGGCTCGTTGCAATTCTTGTATAACCCTAACTCCAATCCCTTCGTCGCCAAGCAGAATATTACCAATTCCCAGTACAGTGATCTTATTCATGTATGCCTATCCCCATTTCATTAGTCACATTGAATTCAACAGTTCTTAATTTATATCATAACCTAATAAGCGATTTTAAGTCTAAGAACAAAAAGAAGATCCTGGATATTTATCCAGGATCTTCTTTTTGTTCTTACAATGCACCATCAAGTGCAGAGCCTAATTCCTTACGTGGTCGATAACCAACAATACGATTAACTTCCTCACCATTTTTTAACACAATAAGTGTAGGAACACCCATAACGTTGTATTTACCGGCTAATTGTTGGTTTTCGTCAACATTAACCTTAGCAATCACAGCTTTCCCCTCATAGATATCGGCAAGAGCCTCCACCTCAGGTCCAACCATTTTGCAAGGCCCGCACCAAGGAGCCCAAAAATCAACTAATGTAGGTTTGTCAGCTTTTAAAACTTTTTCATTAAAGTCAGCTTCGCCATTAATATTAATTACAGCCATATAGAAAGCCTCCTATCTATTTTAATTAGTATGAGTCAGAAATTCCTTTTTTAAAACACTCCTCAAAAGGAAGGTTTATATTTATATTTTAGAAAATTTTTCTAAAAAAGTCAATATTTTTTACCAATAAATTAATATATTCTCCAAATAGTAATTATTGTTATATCTTCTTTGAAGTCTGTTCCAACCGAGCAACTAAGTAAACTAAGAAGGTCACACAGACTGCTACCACCGCTAAATTTTGATGAGTAAGCAGTTCATCAGGTACTGTCTCATACAAACCGTAAAGTCCAAAAAATATAAAGACCAATGCTGCAAACCATTTAACCAATCTTTCGGGTATTTTTTTGCCTAAAACAATACCAATAATAATACCGATTGCATCAGCAACCATCATGCCAGCCGTTGTACCTAACCACACTGGCAATAGTGTATTGAATTTGGCCGCAAGAGCAATTGTAGCTAATTGTGTCTTATCACCCATTTCAGCAATAAAAAACGCAATTGCAACTGTCCAGAACGGGCTATAATTAGATCGCCGTTCTTCTTTGTCTAATTTGTCTCCCCTGATTGTCCACAATCCAAATAAAATAAAAGAAATTGCTGCCGCAATTTGTACATATTCAATAGGAATAAACTTTGTCAAATAAACACCCAAAACCACGGCAAATAAATGATTTAAAACTGTAGCTGCAAATACTCCCCACATAACAGTTTGCCAACGATATTGGGTTGCAAATGCCATAGCCAGCAGTTGTGTCTTATCCCCCATTTCAGCTAGGACAACCGCCACTAACGATGTGAAAAATGCTGTCAAAATGTATCCCTCCGCCTTATTGAATGTGATACACCTAATAGTATGACCAATTAAACAAATCATAGTATCTTTGCTGATATATAAAAACCAGTAGATCTCAAGAGATCTACTGGTTCATTTTTAATGTGTTATGAGTAATCAATAAGCCGAGTTCTGTACCGCAAAATGCGGTGACGATCATCTATCTAGGCCGCCAGTTACCTAACAGCTCAAGCGACACAACCCGGAAGGCTCAGCGGGCCGCTTCATCCCTTCCCTATTCGGTCTTGCTCCAAGTGGGGTTTACCTAGCCAGTCAGTCACCTGACTGCTGGTGCGCTCTTACCGCACCGTTCCATCCTTACCTGATCATATCAGGCGGTCTACATTTCTGTGGCACTTTCCCTGAGGTCACCCTCGCTGGACGTTATCCAGCACTCTGCCCTGTGGAGCCCGGACTTTCCTCGAATGTAAGATACACTCGCGATCATCTTTCCTACTCACAACATCACTCTACCGAAACTAGATTATTATTATAACACTACATTTCTATTATGTCAACTTTTTATTCATACATAGCTTTTCGAATAGCGCTAACTTTCTCAATGATATTCTCAGCACCGACGATTTCTGTAACTAATGCACTAATCTTTGCCCCATGCTTTCTCACTTCAGCAATATTATGCAGTTTAATTCCACCGATTGCAACAAATGGAAGATCGATATTGTTCACAACATAATCTAAATAAGTTAGTCCGACAGGATCACAAACATCCTTCTTGGTATTTGTAGCAAAAATAGGCCCAACGCCAATATAGTCTACAACACCACTTTTTACTGCATTTTGTGCTTGTTCAGGTAAGTGAGTGGATAAACCAAGGAGCATTGAAGGACCAACTAATTGCCGAACTTTTTCTGGCGGTAAATCTTCTTGTCCAATGTGAACTCCATCAGCCTTAACCGCAATAGCCAAATCAATATGATCATTCACAATAAAAGTAACCCCTGCCTGTCGAGTACGTTCACGAATTTCCAAACATTCTCGATACATATAAAGAGCCTTTTTTTCTTTTTCCCGATACTGAATGACCTTTATTCCAGCAGCAATCATCTCGTCTACAACTTCAATATTATTACGTCCTAAAGAGAATTCTTCTGCAGTCAGGCCATAAATATCACTGGTAATAAAATTTGTTAAACCTTGACTGATATTCATGATTAATCACCTTCCTTCATTGAGCCTAATACATATTGCAGGATAGCATCCGCTTGTTTAGCAGCAGCAATATGAACACAAGGAGCCAGAGGCGGACAGTTCGGTCCTGCCTCAGTTTCAAGGTCTCCGATTAAGTAAAAATTTTCTTTGATTTTATGAGTTTTTATTCTCTCGCTATTGCCCCACCCTGCTAACCCTGATGCAGATACAAGAAATTTACCAGACTTTAGGTAGGTTTCTACAATCAGCTTTTTATAAATCGCTTTATCAAACGCTTCAACTACAATATCACAATCAGCAAATATCGTTGCTACATTATCAGGGGTTATTTGACCTTTAACTATCTCGATTTCTACATCAGAGTTAATTTGCGTTAAATTCTCTTGCAATGCAGCCACCTTAGCCCTGCCAACCTGACCATAAAAATAAAATTGCCGGTTTAAATTACTATAGTCTATAACATCAAAATCCGCGATCCTAAAATATTTAAATCCACTCCGTACTAACATCTGAGCACAGTTAGATCCAAGTCCCCCAGCGCCACCGATACCAATTTTTTTGCTCTGGATTTTTTTAATTTGCTCGGCAGAGAAATACTTGCCAAGAGCCGCTTCAAAATCATTCATCAATTAGCACCTGCCAATCTTTATAAACAGGCTGATAACCATTGGCATATAACATAGAAGCCATTTCCCTAACACTGCGATCGTCAGATATTTCAAATTGTCCAACACTCTCGGTATCAGCGCGGCCACCCACTGCCGTACAAACTCCTGCTGACATTTTCGTAACACCTAATTTCACTAAGCGATCTCTAAGCTCGGCACTTTCTCGGGTAGAAACAGTAAGCCCGCCGCGGGGCATAAACAAGCGATACGCAAGCATATATTGCACCAAGTTTTTATCATTTACAATAACCTTGGGTGGATAACCACCAATATGAGGACGCATGCGCGGCGGAGATATACTTACCTCAACTTCAGGATATTTTCGTTGTAGATAATCAGCATGCAACCCACTTAAGAAAGCTTCTGTACGCCAATCATTTAATCCTAATAGAGCACCAATATTAACTGTTCTTATTCCGGCTTTACAAGCCCTCTCTGGTGCATCAAGACGGTATTGATAATTCCGCTTAGGTCCCGCAGGATGAAGTTCAGAATAAGTCTCCTGATCGTAAACTTCCTGATAGATGGTTAATCCATCAGCACCAGCAGCTATGACCTGTCTATACTCCTCTTCACTAAGAGGATAAACCTCAATGCCAATACAAGAAAAATATTTTTTAAGTACATGAATACACTCTTCAATGTAAGATACTGGCGTTTGTTGTGACGATTCACCTGTCAGAATAAGCAAATGCTTCAAGCCTGTTGCAGCAACAATTGCCGCCTCTGCCGCAACCTCATCCATAGTTAGTTTTTTCCGTTGCAGCTTATTTTTAACATTAAATCCACAATATAGGCATTGATTAACACAATAGTTTGCTAAATACATGGGCGTAAAAAGCAACATGGTTTTTCCAAAGTGTTGGGTGGTTAAGCGATGGGCCTTCTGAGCCATTGCTTCCAGATGCCGCTCTGCAACAGGCGACAGCAGTGATAAATAATCAAAAACACTCAACCGATCTTTTTGAATGATTCTTTGAACATCCGCATCGGTAAGCTGATTAAAAAAAGCTGCATAGTCAAACTCTTGATATTTTAATATTTCATCAATAAATGACACCACATACTCCCCCTTTCGTACTTACTCATGCAAAAAGCCAGTCAAAGGTGAAGATGCTGCCGCATATTCTTTAACAGCTCCCGGACCAGCTAAAAATGCTGCACGACCAGCTTGGACAGCCATTCCAAAAGCACGTCCCATCACAACAGGATTGTTGGCTGTTGCTACTGCGGTATTAACTAGCACAGCTGCGGCCCCCAATTCCATAGCCTCGGCAGCTTCAGATGGTTTACCAATTCCAGCATCTACAATGATCGGCACCGGTATTTCTTCTATTAATATCTTAATTAACTCTTTAGTTTTCAGCCCCCGATTCGTACCAATAGGAGATCCTAATGGCATAACAGCAGCCGCTCCAACCTCTACCAATTTTTTAGCTGCCATAAGATCTGGGCTCATGTACGGAAGAACAACAAACCCTTCCGCAGCTAATATTTCCGTAGCCTTGATAGTCTCATAATTATCGGGTAATAAATAGCGATTATCAGAAATGACCTCTATTTTGATCCAATTGCCACAGCCCATCGCCTTAGCCAGTCGGGCAATACGGACAGCTTCAATTGCATTACGCGCTCCTGACGTATTTGGCATCAATACACATTGTTTTGGAATACAGGCTGCAATATTCTCTTCGTTATGCTCATTATCTACACGCCTCAAAGCTACCGTAACCACTTCAGCCCCAGAAGCTGCTACTACCTCTGGAATGATTTTATTAACTGCAAATTTTCCAGTACCCAAAAATAACCGACTTGTTAATTCTTGCCCGCCAATTTTCAAAATATCTTGCATGACATCAACCTCCACCTACAAAAGTTAATACTTCTAAATGATCGTCTTGTTTAAGAATAGTCTCATCCCATTTTCCTCTTTGAATAATGTCATAGTTAAGCTCAACAATGATGTTTTCTGGTTTAAACCCTTTCTTTTCAACAAACATTGCAATAGTTAATTCCTCCTGAAATTCTAGAACTTTGCCATTCACCGTTAACTTCATAGTCATCACCACTCCTAAAAAAAATAAAAAGCACTCCCGAATAGGTTCAGGCGTGCGCAAATACTTTCATACCTTCCTACGCGGGCATTATCCCGATCAGGTTAAGAGGTCTGGTGCTTATAGCCCACTCTCAGCCCATAACATGAGCTCCCCCGGCAACAAAATAAAATTGTGTAACTACTTAATCTTGACACCATCATTGTATACTTAATCGATAATATCGTCAATAACATTTACACAATTACAGTAAAAACATCGTGACTTATATCATCTGCATCAATTTCAACTTTCCATTTGCCAGTAGCAGCGCATGTTCTTAAATAATCAGCTAGATGCACAACAACAGGCAATTCTGTAGCATAATGACCTGCATCAATCACCGCTAAACCTAGAGCAATCGCATCCTGAGCTTCATGGTATTTTAGATCGCCTGTAACGAGAACATCAGCACCTAAAAAGGCGGCCCTTTTTATTAAGCTTGCACCGCTGCCGCCACAAACAGCTACTTTATGAACCTTCTTATCAAGTGAGCCAACAATCCTAACTTGATTGACGCCAAGAACTTCTTTAGCTACAAGTGCAAATTCACCAAGTGTGTTAGCTGAAGGTAATTTACCGATTCTCCCCAGCCCTAAATGTTCACTCGAATTGATCAAAGGGTAAATATCATAGGCTACTTCTTCATAGGGATGACTCTTCAGCATGGCCTTAATGACTTTTTTACTAATTCTTTCAGGCATAATCGTTTCTAACTTAACTTCAGGCGTATAAGTTAAGTTTCCTTGTTCACCAATAAAAGGACTAGAACCTTCACGTGGTAAAAAAGTGCCAATTCCTTCGCTATGGTATGTACAATCACTATATTTCCCAATGTGACCTGCGCCAGCCGTCGTAATGGCTTTTCGAACCAATTCTACATAGTCTTTAGGAACAAAAACGGCGAGTTTAAGCAGCTTTTCACTATAACTGCTGGTTAAGCATTCTAAGTCTTGCAGCTGAAATCGGGTAGCCAAAACATCATTTACACCATTGCTGGCAACATCAAGATTAGTGTGAGCCGAAAAAACTGCAATATCAGCTTTTAGAATATCAGCTAAGAGTTTGCCCTGCGGAGAATCTGTGCGCAAATTTGGCAAAGGTTTAAATATTAAGGGGTGATGCGCAATAATCAAATTTACACCATTGGCTATCGCGTGATTAACAACGGCCTCGGTCACATCTAAACATACAAGTATTTTAGCAATTGACTGAGCCGGATTACCCACTAACAGCCCAACATTATCCCAACTTTCAGCTAAATGTCTAGGTGCCATTTTATCCATGGCCTCCATCACGACTTGACAGCTTACAGGCATGATATTTTCAACTCCAAATCCTTAATCTTTTGAGTGTGATACGAATATTTCGGAGAAACGCGTGCACTCGGACTAGCATCCATTTCACTTAGCACACGTTTGGATTGATCCATCAAATTTTGAAGGTGCTCTGCCAGAAAAGGCAACCGCTTTGACCATATAATCGGTCCAATATCATAGAGTATCTGTTCAGGAATAACTTGCTCACCTTGTACTGCTGTGATAATTTCATATAACCGACCATCTTCCTTTACTAGTGCCTCATCCGCAATCATCCAATGATTTGCCAACAACCACTGTCGGATTAACGCTGCCGCATTCATGGGCTGCATGATAATTTTACTAAGCGAAGCAGTTACCTCAGGAAACCTTGCTAATATATCCGCAATCGTTGCACCACCCATCCCTGCTATTGTTACAACATCAACCTCATAAGGGCTGAGAATTTCTAATCCGTTCCCCATTCGTAGCGATATTCTATCAGCATACCCGTGCTGTTTAAGGGCTTCTTCCGCAGCCTGATACGGACCTTTATTGACTTCCCCCGCAACTGCAGAAGCAATAATTTCCTCACTGACTAAATATATCGGTAAATAGGCATGATCAGTGCCAATATCAGCCACTCTTGCACTCTTAGGCACAAATGAGGCAACTTTCATCAACCGTGTGCCAAGTTTCAGTGTTCTCACCTCGTAATAATATTTTTATGCTTATGTAATAAACAATTTACGATATTACTTTGTCCTTGAACTTTAAAATGACAATCTCATAGCAATAAATTAATATAGTACAAAAAATGCAAAGCATACGCTTTGCATTGATTTTTAAGTGGTGGGCGATGACAGGATCGAACTGCCGACATCCTGCTTGTAAGGCAGGCGCTCTCCCAGCTGAGCTAATCACCCGTTAGATTTGGATATTGAGTTTAGTGACCCCATAACATCCTTTATTATCTTAATTAGACCAACCAATGGATTTAAGCAAATAGTTAATGTCCAACAATTAAAACTAAATGGTGACCCGTGGGGGAATCGAACCCCCGATACCGCCGTGAAAGGGCGGTGTCTTAACCGCTTGACCAACGGGCCATAATAAATTGGTGGGCCCACCTGGGTTCGAACCAGGGACCAGCCGGTTATGAGCCGGCTGCTCTACCGCTGAGCTATAGGCCCGACAAAAAATTAAAGCAGCTGAAATTACAGGCTGCAGTTGTATTTTGATGGCTCCTCGAGTAGGACTCGAACCTACGACCGATCGGTTAACAGCCGATTGCTCTACCAGCTGAGCTATCGAGGAATGTCGTCAACGAATACTATTATAAAATAATCAAAACGTTATGTCAAGCAAATTATCATAAATAGATACCAATTTGATCGATATCCCCACAGAACTATTCTAAGAAATCTTTAAGTTTTTTACTTCTGCTTGGATGACGTAACTTCCTTAGTGCTTTGGCTTCAATTTGACGAATACGTTCTCGAGTAACACCAAAATGTTGACCAACTTCTTCAAGCGTCCTCGCCCGCCCATCATCAAGTCCAAAGCGAAGTCTCAATACTTTTTCTTCACGCGGCGTAAGGGTTTCTAACACTTCTTCCAGTTGTTCCTTCAAAAGCATAAAAGAAGCTGCTTCAGCTGGAGCCGGTGCATCTTGATCCTCAATGAAGTCACCTAGATGAGAATCTTCTTCCTCGCCTATGGGCGTCTCCAAAGATACTGGCTCTTGCGCAATTTTCATGATTTCGCGTACTCGGTCTACACTGATATCCATCTCACGGGCAATTTCTTCAGGCACAGGCTCACGACCTAGTTCCTGCAACAATTGGCGTGATACACGAATAAGCTTATTGATCGTCTCAACCATGTGCACAGGAATACGAATAGTACGAGCCTGATCGGCAATAGCTCTCGTTATAGCCTGACGAATCCACCATGTAGCATAGGTACTAAATTTATACCCTTTATTATAATCGAATTTTTCAACAGCTTTAATTAATCCCAGGTTGCCTTCTTGAATTAAATCCAGGAACAACATACCACGACCGACATATCTTTTAGCAATGCTGACAACCAAACGTAAATTAGCTTCGGCCAATCGTCTTTTTGCTTCTTCATCCCCGTTTTCCATTCTTTTTGCCAATTGAATTTCTTCGTCGGCAGTAAGAAGCGGAACACGGCCGATCTCTTTCAGATACATACGTACCGGATCATCAATGCTAATTCCTTCAGGAATAGATAAATCAATATCTACTTCTTCTGGAGCGACCTCTTCCATATCAGAAATATCCGGGTCATCAAGAGTCTCTACGTCAGGAATTTCATCCACTATTTCAATACCTTTGCTTGAGAACACTTCATACATATCATCTATTTCATCAGGAGATAAATCTTCGCCTTGGAGAGTGTCCATGATTTCACCATAGGTAATTACGCCGCCACGCTTTTTACCTTTACTTAACAATTTATCTACATTATCATTCGAGATATTTTTTTTCTCAGTCATTTTACTCCCCTCCTCCCCGTGGCTATCGCGATTAAAGAATTTGGTATATTCAGCTTATGAATAGTGTAATTTGCTAATTTCATGTTTTATTCGCTGACTTTCCGCTAATTCCTGCAGAAAGCGACTATCCCCCATGCGTTGTAATTCATCTGCCCGCAGGCGATGTTGTTCATACAAATGACCTAAACTAGATACCCTAATTGTTTTTATGCAATCGTCTATTTGCTTTGAAACATCAGCATGCTGTATGTCTATTAACAAAATATGCGACAACTCGGTATTTGCTGCTTCATTCATTGTCATCGACAACATGAAGTTCTGAATGTTTTTTTCCATATTATACGCATCAAATAGCATTTTAATTATCTCACGATGCTGATCATTTTGAATTTCTTCTATGCTTAATTGAGCTTGAACATATGGTATAATAGTATCATCTTCCCAAATTAACCGGATAATGTGTCGTTGGGCCTGTATCACTGCACTATCTATATTCTTTGATAATGTCAGCATTTTAATAGTTTTCCCCATTTTTACATTTTTATCCTTTTGGGATTGATCTAAATACTTGCTAACTTCACTTCTTATCGCACTTTCATCAATTCCTAGACTTTGAGATATTTGAGCAATGTGCGCATTTACTTCAACAGCATTATCAGCATCAGCTAAAGCGGGTACAACCTTAGAGACAACCGCAACCTTGCCCTCCAGATTTGAATAATCAATTCCCATCAAAGCCTGTTTAACCTGATAATCTAATAGCGGAGCAGCTTCCTCAATTAACTTTTTGAAAGCATCAGCACCATGTTTTGTTATAAAACCATCCGGATCCTTGCCATCAGGTATAGAGACTATTTTCACGGAAGCACCAAGATTGCGTACAATTGATAACGCTCGTATTGTTGCCAATTGCCCGGCAGCATCACTATCATAAGCGAAAACTATTTCATCAGTATACCGCATCAATTGCTTAGCCTGATCCGCAGTAAAGGCGGTACCAAGTGAAGCTACAATATTATTTATCCCAAAAATACGAGCCGTAATGACATCCATATATCCTTCTACAACAAGAACGCTCCCACATTCGCGAATAAATTTTTGCGCACTATCAAAGCCAAATAGCATATTCCGTTTATTAAAAACTGGCGTTTCAGGTGTATTTAAATATTTGGGCTGACTATCATCAAGAACCCTGCCGCCAAAACCAGTCACTCTGCCCCGCAAATCACATATCGGGAAAATAATCCGATTCCTAAACCGATCAAATACGCCAGAGCCTGATGTGCGTTCAACAGCTAAGCCAGCTTTCAAAAGGATCTCGGCTTCAACACCTCTTTCCAGGAAAGCAGTTGATAACTTATCCCAGGACTGAGGAGCAAAACCTATCTTGAAATTTTGAATGACTTCATCAGTGACTCCACGTCGCAGTAAATATTCTCGGGCTGGTTTCCCGTAACTTGTTTTCGTTAAGCAGGCATGAAAAAACTCTCTTGCCATTTCATTGGCTCGCCAAAGTTTTGCAAGTTCCTTATCCCTAGCAATTTCTTGTGCCGATTTTTCTTTTTGTGGTAAAGGAATATTCATCTTCCGCGCCAATATCTTTACTGCGTCAATAAATACAACGTTTTCAATTTTCATTAAAAAATTAAAAACGTTTCCTCCGGTCTGGCAACCAAAACAATAAAAAAAACCCTTATCTGGAGTTACCGAAAACGATGGTGATTTTTCCTGATGAAAGGGGCAGCAGCCCCAATAGTTTTTCCCCTTTTTTTTCAAAGGGACATAGTCCGAAATAATGCTTACGATATCGCTTTGTGAGCGCAATTTTTCAATAAAATCATCATAAGCCATATCTTTCATAAGTTCACCCTTTATAGCGCTCCGTATACATATTGAATATTTTTCATTACATTATAATACAAAAGAAGCATATATATACATTATTACACTATATTTCATGTTTTCGCTATTTTTTTAAATTTTCCTGCTTAATTCAAGCATAGCACTCACTAATAGGCCATTTTAAATTATCAAGGTTTGACTTAATTCTACATTTTCTTTAATTATCCTGCTTATTCATTTTTTTGCTTAAATCAAATTCTCTTATCATTTATATTCAATATAAACAAGAAATATCCTTTTTTACCTCTTGACAAAAAACAATAAGTTTGCTAATTAAAAAAACGAGCTTAGTATAGTAAATACTAAGCCCTAATCCTTATTTAGCATTGATCCACTTCGAAGGAATAAATAATTTCTCAAATATATTGATTGCAAATAAATCTGTTAGTCCTGCTATATAATCAATGACAGTAGTCTGTAAGCCCCACCGGTCTTCACGATCCAAGAATTCTTGCGGCAAAGCGCCAGGATTAACCATAAAATAGTCATAGAGTTTATGGATTACATAGGCCGCCTTTTTTCGATCAGGTTCTAAATCAACAGAATGATATATTTTCTCAAACATAAACTCCCGGAGTTCATCCATTGCCTGTTTGACTTCAGCAGATAGTTGTATTTGTTTCTTGCCATCCGAAGCAGTAATCATGTCCGAAACCATTACTGTAATCATATCAGAAGGCTTGCTGCCTAAAACAGAGACCACCTTCTGCGGCAAATCTGCTGGCTTTAACATACCTGCCCGTATCCCATCATCATAATCATGACATAAGTAAGCAATTCTGTCACCAATTCGCACAATGCTTCCTTCCAAAGTAAAAGGCTTGTTGGATCCTGTATGATTCACGATACCATCTTTTACTTCCAAGGTCAAATTAAGACCAGCACCATTTCGCTCTAAATACTCCACAATTCTTAAGCTTTGCTCATTGTGATTATAGTGACCGAGGATTTCTCGTAAAGCGTATTCACCTGAATGCCCAAACGGCGTATGTCCAACATCATGTCCTAGAGCAATCGCTTCAGTTAAGTCTTCATTAAGCATAAGGCCACGAGCAATTGTGCGTGAAATTTGAGCGACTTCAAGACTGTGGGTCATTCTCATCCGATAATGATCACCAGGTGATATATACACTTGGGTTTTATGCTTAAGTCGCCGAAATGCCTTACTGTGAATAATGCGGTCACGATCACGCTGAAAAGAAGTTCTAAACTTACACGCTTCCTCTTCCTTATCCCGTACAGCTTCTCTACTTTTGCTTGCATACGGAGACATGATCTTATACTCTAGTGCTTCAATGCGTTCTCGTACATTCATTTTTACGCCCCCTCCCCATTTTAATTATAGCGCTGAATTATACACAAGGATAGTATTTTACATTTTTTACATACCCTTTACACAATATTATTTGTTATAATAAACAATAGAAAGGCTGGTGTTTTTCTTATGAAACTCAAAATCTTATTCATCACAACCCTCCTACTTGTCATATTGACTGCGACAGTTGCGGCTAAGCCGATAATCACTGCAGATAGTACATATTTTGATATCAATACTGGACAATACATTCTCAGTGGCAACGTGCACATTGAAGTTGGCAGTCGAGTTATCACAGCTGGCAATGCCAAAGTAAGTATGATTTCCAAGGAAGTATGGGGATCAGATGGCGTTACTGTCACTCAAGGTGATATTTACTTCACAGGCAATACTGTCTATGTCAACGGAAATCAAAATACTGCTCAAATTGATGGAGGCGTTAGCTTCTCCAGGAATGGCCTCCAAATTTCAGCCAATAATGTCGAATACAACTGGCGCACCAAACTTGCTACTTTTAATGGCAATGTTCAAGTAACTCAAGATGGAAGCACTTGGACTACAAGCACTTTAAGCTATGATCTTCGTACAAATACTATTTTATAAAGTAAAACCAAAGCACCACGGAAAATCCGTGGTGCTTTGATTTTTAGACAACAATTTTGCTGAAATCCGCTATATCTGCAGTTAAGCTGGCAATAGATTTTAGCAATGCAAGACGATTATTTCTTATATCAACATCTTCTACCATAACCATGACACTTCCAAAAAAAGCATCAATAGGTACTGACAGTGCAGCTATTGCGGCTAGGACAGCATTAAAATTACGTTTAGCCATATGCTGACTAACTTCATTTTGAGCCATCACATAGGCTTTATAGAGATCAGTTTCCGCTTCAGTGGACATCAGTTTCTCATTAATCTGATCTGCAACCGCATTTTTCGCTAAATTGGCTACACGGGTAAATGCGTGAATCGTTTTTTGCATAGCTACACTTCCGCACTCTTGAGCAACAGCCTTAGCACGCAGCCAAGTATCATAGATATCATCATGCCCAGCGGCAAGTACTGAATCGATAATATCATAACGTACATTTTCATCCGCCAAGACATTCTTAATTCGTAACCGGAAGAACTCCTGAATATCTTGTTGTAGTTTATCACGCCGCTCGTGCTCGGTTATTCCAATCAGGTCCATAGCATGATTAACGACTTTTTCTAACGATATATGATATTGAGCCTGAATCAGAATATTAACAATGCCTAAAGCCTGCCTTCTTAACGCATAAGGATCCTGAGAACCAGTAGGGATGAGTCCACGACTAAATGTTGCAACAATATTATCAATCTTATCTGCAATGCTTACCATTCGACCTGCGGAAGACTGCGGCAGCTGATCACCGGAAAACCGCGGTAAGTAATGCTCAAAGATTGCTGTTGCGACTTCAGCTGATTCGCCACTTAGCAGAGCATACTCTCTTCCCATAATTCCTTGAAGTTCGGAAAACTCATACACCATTCCAGTCACTAGATCAGCTTTTGCAAGTTTAGCACTACGCTCGATTGCCGGTAATAAGGCATGATCCAAGTTGGCCTCGGCTGCAATGATTTTAGCTAATCCTTCCAAACGCAAAGTTTTATCATGTAAACTGCCTAGACCGTCTTGGAAAACAATTGCTTTCAATTTTTCCAAGCGTTGTTCTAAAGGTATCTTACGATCTTCCTCAAAGAAAAATTGTGCATCAGCCAATCTGGCTCGCAATACTCTTTCATTGCCATGACGAACGATATCAATGTAGTCTGATCCCCCATTACGAACTGTAATGAACACAGGCAGTAGCTTTCCTTCTTTTGATACTACCGGAAAGTAACGTTGATGCTCGCGCATTGGCGTAATGACAGCCTCAGGAGGCAAAGTTAAATATTTATCTTCAAATCTACCACACAATGCTGTAGGATATTCTACCAAATAGATAACTTCTTCTAAAAGATCTTCGTCGATATTAGCAATACCACCCTGGCTTAGTGCAAGTTTCTCGATCTGTTCACGAATAACTTGACGGCGTACTTCTTGATCAACCATGACATGGTTTTCCGCTAATTTATCAAAGTAATCATTAACAGAACTGATGACAATCTTTCCTTTACTCAAAAACCGGTGTCCGTATGTAAAATTACTTGTTGAAACTTCAGCGATGGTAAATGGTATTAAATCTGTACCGAATAAAGCAATAAGCCATCTGATCGGTCTGACAAACCGCAAATCCAAGTTACCCCACCGCATATTTTTTGGAAAGTTAATGGATTGAATGATATCTGGTAAAATTGAAGGCAATAGTTGCTGTACAGCCTGACCTGCCTCATGCACAAGCGCATAAACATAGCCATCTTTCACAACAAGCTGCGAGACATCTACCCCTTGTCCTTTTGCAAACCCTTGGGACGCCTTAGTAGGAGCTCCAGTTTCGTCAAAAGCTATTTTTACCGAAGGTCCCTTATTTTCGCTTTTCCGGTCAGTTTGCTCTTGTGCCAAATCACGCACAATTAACGCTAGTCTTCTAGGTGTTCCAACAGCTCTAACTTCACCGTGCCCAATCCGGAGTTCAGCAAATTTCTCTATCGCAATGCTTTCAAATTGAGCAAGCACATTAGGCATAAAGCGGGCTGGGATTTCTTCTGTGCCAATTTCTAGCAACAAATCTTTAGGCATATTATTTACCTCCCTTGAGTAGCGGATAGCCAAGCTTTTCCCTTTGTTCGAGATAAGCTTGGGCACATAAACGCGCCATATTGCGTACTCTTCCAATAAAAGCAGTCCGCTCACTCACACTAATTGCACCACGGGCATCCAGCAGATTAAAGGTATGAGAACATTTAAGAACATAATCGTAAGCGGGCATTACAAATCCTTGCTCAACCACTCGAATGGCTTCTTTTTCATACAGGTCAAACAACTTAAACAATAGCTCGGTATCTGCTATTTCAAAATTATAGTGGGATTGTTCCACTTCATTACGGTGGAATACATCACCGTAACTAACACCATCAACCCACTCTAAGTCGTAAACGTTTTCCTTCCCTTGAATATACATGGCTAAACGTTCCAGGCCATAAGTGATTTCTACCGATACAGGTTTTACATCAATACTGCCGACCTGTTGAAAATAGGTGAATTGAGTAATTTCCATACCATCAAGCCAGACTTCCCAGCCAAGCCCCCACGCGCCTAAAGTAGGAGATTCCCAATTGTCTTCAACAAAGCGAATATCATGTTTATCTGGATCAATTCCTAAGCGTGCTAAACTTGCTAAATATAATTCTTGAATGTTTGAAGGTGATGGCTTCATAATGACCTGATACTGATGGTGTTGAAACAGACGGTTAGGATTCTCCCCATATCGCCCATCTGTAGGTCTTCGTGATGGTTCGACATAAGCAATATTCCAAGGCTCTGGCCCTAAAGCCCTTAAAAAAGTTGCTGGATTCATTGTTCCGGCACCCTTTTCCACATCATAAGGCTGTGCTAAAATACATTTTTGCTCAGCCCAAAAATTTTGCAATGTCAGAATGATCTCCTGAAAAGTCATAAACATGCTACCTCCCTAATAAAATACCGGTCACCTCGACCAACTTGAATAAAAGATAGTGTGATAAATAGACATAAAAACACCCCGTCCAAGTAACAAAATAGTTACAGGGACGGGATGCTAATCCCGCGGTTCCACCCTGATTGGCTAATTAGCCCACCTTAAAGATATTGCGAATTTTACTAACCAACTAAACGTCAGCTTTCCTCTCGCAGCTTGGGAATGCCTTTCACCTGAAAAATACCGAGCTTACACCTGCCTCGATTCGCTGATCATACTATTAGGTTACTTTTTCCCTCATTGCCTTATTTTATTTAAAATATAGCAAAAACAGGTTATCTTGTCAACTTAGAAACTAAGGTTGGCTGCTAGTGGAGTCATTATCATCTTTAGATTGTTCAGTATCCTCTTCGCCAGTCCGTACTACTTCAATGGTACAACGTTTGAAGACCGCAACCAATACGCCTAATGCGGCTAATTGGGGTAAGACAACGGCACCAATTGCACCTAACGCAACAGGAATTTCAACAAGCGTTCTGCCATCATTTTTAATTCGAATACGATTTACGTTTCCTTCATGAATCAACTCTTTAACTTTATCCATCACTTCATTAGAACGAACAGAGAACTCTTCTGTCCAATTATTTTGCGTCTTATTTTCTGCGTCAACTAAGGCTTCAATGACATTACCATTATTTCTTTCCAGAATTTCTTTCGCTTCACGATAAGAAACACCAATGCGTTCACGAACTATATCAATTTTTTCTAATGTAATTTCTTCCATAGCCATCCTCCTATTAAAAATTTAATTTAGCATATCCATTGGCCGATTATTTTATCCATTAAAGAGATTCTAAGAAAAGTTCCATTAATGATCCAAGTTTGATACTTGCCTGATAAATTCCAATGATTTTAATGATTTTCCGAGCAGACAAGCAATATAACTTGTTAATATTCTTTCACTCTGCACAAGAATGGAACCACTAACAGAAAAACTTTGAATGTTTTCCCAATCAATATACAATAAAGCTTCGATAAATTCCTTTACTTTAACACTTATTCCTGGCAATTCTTGATGATCACAGTCAGAACAAACTATTCCACCCTTTTCACTGCTAAAATAAGCATCATCTTTTAACTCTTGTCCACAAATAACACAACATGCAAAATTAGGCTGATAACCAGCCAAGGCCAAAAGCTGCCATGCGGCAGCCAGAGCAACTAATCGGGGATTGCGTTTCGTTATTGTTAATAAAGTATGAACTAACAAATCATAGACATGCGGTTCTGGCTGCCGCTCCGGACAAAATTCTACAACCAGTTCATTGACAAACGCAGCATAAGCCATGATCGTTAAATCTTCTCTAACTTTACGAAAAGACTGCTTTAAGTCACATTGTTTGATAGTTTCTAGCCCATGCCCCGACATCATCGATAAATCCACCTGACTAAAAACCTGTATCGATCCGGCTAATCTATTTTTAGGGCGACGGCAACCATAAGCAATTGCAGTAATTTTGCCGTAATCACGTGAAAGCAAAGTAACCATCTTATCAGCCTCTCCCCAGTTACGAACTGCTAATAAGATGGCCTCTGTAAAATACTGTGCCATATAATCCTCTGTTAATTTTGATTTGAAACTGCGGTCTGACTCTCCGGCTGTGTCTTATGTTGCGGATTATGATCACGATTGCAGGTACGATAAATAAGATAGGCTTCAATATGTCCTGTATTCTGAAAAATTTCCCACATAACATTCCTCAACACTTTGACATCATCCCTTCGCACCTGTTAGTTTTTTACTCAACTTCTCCAACCAAATTAGGTAGAGGTGTAGCTTTGACTCGAACAATGCGAAAACCGTTTACTTTTAAAACAGAAAAGCTGTAATCTCCAATATTCACGCTATCACCAATCTCAGGTCTCCTGCCTAAAATACCGAAAATATAACCACCAATGGTATCTTCTTCATGCTCCTCCAAGCGAATATTCAATAATTCAACTACATCATCAAGCAACACACGTCCATCGAATTCATACGATCCGTCACTCAGTCTGTGAATATCAGTTTCGGTTAATTCGTCGTGCTCATCCTGAATATCCCCGACAATCTCTTCAAGAATATCCTCCAGCGAAACAAGACCTGCTGTTCCTCCATATTCATCAGCAACAACAGCCTGATGGATTCGCTTACGCCGCATAAGCTGCAATAGTTTGGCCACAGACATACCTTCCGGAACAACGAGTATTTCTCGCATGATGGTCCGCAAATCTTTTTCAACAGTATTGCAAGACTCAATATCCATGAAATCGCGCAAGTGAATCATACCAATAACGTGATCCTTGTCTTCTAAACAAAGTGGGTAGCGTGTGTGATGGGTCTCTCTTACCACACGAATATTTTCCTCATAAGAATCATCAGCGAACAGACAGATCATATCTTGGCGAGGCACCATGACTTCTCTTGCCAAACGATCAGCAAAGTCAAAAACATTATCAATCAGCTCACTTTCCATCTGGTTCAAAACACCACCACGGTGGCTGGCGCTAACGATCATTCGAAGTTCTTCCTCCGAATGCGCTAAATCAGCTTCAGTGGCAGCTTTGATGCCAAGGAATGATAAGATTGCCCGGGCTGCATGATTAAAGAGTACAATGATAGGATAGCCAATTTTGTGAAAGATATAAAGAGGCCAAACTGAAAATAATGCCATATTTTCAGCTCGCTGAATTGCCAGTGATTTGGGCACAAGTTCACCAATAACAATATGCAAAAAAGTAATCAGTGTAAACCCAAAGGCAATGCTTATTGTACCGTGAAGCCAGGCTACCCCTGGCAAATAAGTTAGCAGCAAAGGCTCAATGAGCGCTGACACAGCCGGTTCCCCCACCCAGCCTAAGGCCAATGAAGACAGAGTAATTCCTAGCTGAGTTGCCCCAAGATAAGTATCAAAAGATGAAAGAACTTTTAATGCTAAGGATGCCCGACTATTTCCTTGTTGAAGAAGTTCTTCCAGACGAGTTTTTCGTACTTTCACTAAGGAAAATTCGGCAACAACGAAAAAGCCATTGAGTAACACTAATAACATAGCTAGTAAAAACTTTATTAAATCATACCAAGTTGAATCGATAACGCATCTCTCCCTCGCTAACCACTTCAAATGGCCGCGATATCGTTTTAAAGAGTTTTAGTCATAGTAGTATCCGTATTTTCATGGTTTGGCATAATCGCTCCTGCTGTTAAAATGTACTGTAGAGCACTTTCACTTGTCACCTGCAGGAATATTATATCCCGTTTGGGTACGATTATATTAATACCAGAAGTCATATTTAGACTCCACGGAATAAACACACACATATGGTCTTCCTCAAGCTGCTCCGCAATTGTCTCCGACAACTCGGACATAACAAAGCCAAGTGTTTTAGCACCAGCATGTGGATAAGGAACTAGAACAGCTTGTTTAAATAAATTCTGAGATTCTAAAACCGCAGTTGATACTTGTTTAACGCTTTTATAGAGTACCTTGACACCAGGAATATAGCAAAACATTTGCTCGCCAAATGCCAGCATTCGTTTTAAAATCCAATGTGAGGATAGCCACCCGATTAGCAAAATCAGTAACACGACAGCTACTAAACCAATACCAGGAAACTGAATCGGCAGGTGACGGCCTAATACGTCCTCAGCAAAAGAAAAAATTGTAATTACTACATAGGCGGTAATCGCAATAGGAACAATAACAATCAATCCGTTAATAAAATACCTCGACATAGCTTTCATCATACACACCTCTTAACAAATGATACCATTCAAACCAAAATCGGTCAACAAGTGTCTCAATCAGCTATTATTAGACTGAGATGGTTGCAGCGCACAATGGCTATGTCTAAAGAAAATTAACTTAGATTCACTTTAAAGCTAAAAAAAGACCTGGCAAATGCCAGGCCTTTTTTTAATCATAACCAAAATTCCGAAGAATTCCTTCCCGGTTACGCCAGTCTTTTTTCACTTTAACCCATAGGTCGAGAAATACTTTGGAACCAAGCAAGTTCTCTATATCTGCCCTCGCCATTCCGCCAATTTCTTTAAGCAGTTTCCCTCCTGCCCCAATAACAATGCCTTTTTGTGAATCTCGCTCAACATATACCACTGCGCGTATGTATAAATTTTCATTGGCCCGTGTTGTTATTTCTTCGATATCAACAGCTATTGCGTGCGGAATTTCTTCACGAGTGACATGAAGTACTTTCTCGCGAATAAGTTCCGCAATAACCAGGCGCTCTGGCTGGTCGGTCACCATATCACTAGGATAGTATTGAGGACCTGGCATTAAGTATTTTTTGATTTCATCAACCAAACCGGTTAGATTGGTGTGCTCTCTTGCAGATATGGGGACAACACCGGCAAATTCGTGACACTTCGTATAGCTTTCAATAATTGGCAGAATCTTATTTTTTGCGATTAAATCGATCTTATTAACAACCAATACCACTGGTGTCTTGACCGCAGCTAAACGCTCTAAAATATAACGTTCACCGGCACCCAATTCTTCAGTGGCATCAACCACAAACAAGATGACTTCTACTTCGCGCAAAGTATTTTCAGCAGTATGCACCATATATTCACCAAGCTTATGTTTAGGCTTATGAATACCTGGCGTATCAATAAAGATAATCTGCGCATCATCTAATGTGAGAACACATAAAATTTTATTACGTGTGGTTTGTGGCTTATCAGACATAATAACCACTTTTTGTCCAATTAAACTATTAATTAACGTAGATTTACCAACATTAGGCCTGCCTATTACTGAGACAAAACCCGATTTATGTTCAAAACTCAAAGGTTACCAGCTCCAGTCAAATCATTTTTAGTAAAGGAAAGCGGCAGTAAGTCATCCAGAGTAACAGCGCGCGACTCCCCTTTAATATTGCATAGAATTATTTTACTTATCCCAAATTCAGCCATTACCTGCCTACATGATCCACAGGGTGCAGTTGGCCCTACAGTATCCGCTACGACTGCTAAAGCAGTCAAGTCAGTCTCACCTGCTGACACTGCAGTAAATATGGCCGTACGCTCAGCACAATTGGTTAGACCATAAGATGCATTCTCAACATTGCAGCCAGCATATACTTTTCCACTTTTACCGAGTACAGCAGCACCAACTTTAAACTTAGAATAAGGGACATAAGCATTTTCCCTTGCCGCACGTGCAGCTCTAATGAGTTCCTCCATTGAAACCTCCCACCGTCATAGCAATCGTGTATAGAACAAAATGCAACCGACCAGAAAAGCTGCCAGAGCAGCAACCAATACAGCCCCAGCGGCTATATCTTTTGCTATTTTCGCCAAAGGATGGATCTCTGGATGAATCATATTGACGACAATCTCAATAGCAGTATTAAACAATTCGGCCATAAAAACGATTGCAATAGTAAAGATAAGTATTATGGTCTCCATTTTATTAAAATTAAAACGCCAAGCAAGCCCTGCAGCAAGTATTGCAGCTACTGTGTGGATTTTGAAATTCCGTTCAAAGTTAAAACAATACTTCAAGCCATCATAAGCATTGCGGAAAGCAAAAATCAGCTTACATTTTGCCATTAAAATTCCCGATTAATTCCCAAATTAGCGAGAACAGCTTCTTCTTCCCTGCGCATTTCCACCCGGTCTTCTTCTGCTTCATGGTCATAGCCTAGCAAATGCAACATACCGTGTACTGTCAGGAAAGCGATCTCCCGCTCAAGAGTATGTCCATATTCATCAGCCTGCCGGATAGCGGTTTCCAGAGAAATAATAATATCACCAAGTAAAACTTCTTCAGGGCCATCAATGACTTCCGGCTCATCGCCTTCATTTAAAGCAAATGACAAAACGTCAGTCGGACAATTTTTACCACGATAATCCGCATTGAGCTGTTGGATATACTGATCATCAGCCAATACAACGCTCACTTCAGCATGAGGTTCAATTGCATATAGTTCAGCAGTCTTTTTTAGTACTGCAATCAAAGTTTGTTCCAATTGGGGCGTTACAATCATCTTTTCCTGTAAGTTGCTTAGGACTATTTCCATTCTTATTTTTTTTCCTTTCAAGCTCTTTTAGCGCATCAGGGTATTCAATTCTAGTATGAAACATACTAGACAGTATTCTGATATAGGCGTCCCCGATAATATTAAGATCTTTCAATGTGAGATTACATTCGTCTAATTGTCCGTCATGCAAACGCTCACGAATAATTTTCCGAACCGTCGCTTCAATTCGATTGACATTTGGTTTTGCAAGTGATCGCACCGCGGCCTCACAAGCATCAGCCAACATAATTAATGCCGCCTCTTTAGTCTGTGGCCTTGGTCCTTCATAGCGAAAATCAGCTTCGATGATACAATCACCATGCTCATTTTCGGTCGCACGTTTATAAAAATAAGATACAAGCATCGTACCGTGATGCTGCTGAATAATGTCAATAATAACCTGCGGCAAATTGTAGTCGCGGCACAAATCTACGCCATCTTTAATATGTGAAGTCACAATCAGAGTGCTTAATGATGGAGCAATTTTATCATGAGGGTTTTCTGCCCCAAATTGATTTTCAACAAAAAAGTAAGGCCGTTTAATTTTTCCAACATCATGGTAATAAGCACCTACACGTACGGTAACTGGATCAGCCCCGATGATATCTGCGGCAGCTTCTGCCAAATTGCCAACCAAGATACTATGATGATAGGTTCCTGGAGCTTCCAATAACAAGCGTTGCATTAGCGGATGGTTGGACTGAGCTAAATCCAACAGCTTAATTGGAGTAGTAATGTTAAAAGTATGCTCCAAATACGGCAGCAATCCCGTTGTAATTACCGCGGCGCCAATTCCACTAAAAATTCCTAATAAGCCTTGCATGAGCACCTGTGTACCATCAAGCTGCTGCATAAGCCCAGTGGCGCCAATAACAAGGAAATTTGTTGCCGCAATCCAGATACCAGTTTTTGTTAAACTATAGCCATGAGTCATTTTCGAGACACTATATACACCAACAATACTGCCAACTAATGCTGCCGCTACAGCTCGCAAGTCATGGTCAACAATAACACCAAACAACATGGAAAGAGCCATACTGACAACCAGCCCAACGCGAGCATCAATCAAAATCGCAGTTAGTAAAGCCCCTGTTGCAATCGGAGCAGCAAAATCAGAATAATAATGCGCACCCTTGCCTAACAATAGTGCTACTAGCAAAATCAAGCCTAGCAATACCAAATGCAAATCATTTGCGTAAATTTGGTAGGCAAACTTATATAAGTAGCCTAACATGACTGCAATTACTGTCAAAACAAAAATAGTCAGGCCAAAAATTCGCAATTCACTGAATTGGCCTTTATGTAACCCCAGTTCTTCCATGGCATGAATTTGTTCACTAGTAACTACATCACCACGTCTAACTACAACTTGTCCTTTTTTTATGGTTTCTCTAACCGGATCAATACTTGCTAAAGCAGCTTGCTTGCGTTTATCGGTTTCGCGTACATTTAAAATATAGTTAGGTTTAAGTAATTGCTGACTAATGCCTGCAACCACAGCCTCTACATTTTTGCCAAGACCTAATTCTTCTGTCTCGATAACAATATGCTTTCTTGCTACATCCAGTTCATCATCACGGATACCACGTTGAAAATATTTGCGCAGTAAGTTGATGGTATGTTCTTCTGCTTTTGACAAACTTGGTTCATCCAAACTAACCAATCCAGATAAGGTCAAACTAGGTAACGAAACTGGCAGTGTTTTTTGAATTCGATCAACTCGAACCTCATAGGATAGCAAGCTTCTATCAGCCAAGATACTTCGAGCAGTATTATAAACCGCATGTACATTTTCTTCTGCCTTGCTTAAGACTGCAACGTCCAGATCATAGACATTCGCTACGCTGGCCAGCACTTCTGCCTCAAGTTTCTTAGTTTTCGCAGCATCTACATAAGAAACAGTTCGCGGAGCAATAATATCGCGATCACTAACCTGTCCTACTTGAAAAGACACCTTATCAGGAATAATATCAGCCGATAAAATAATCATAAAAAGAAAAAAGAAAGCCAGTCCCAACACGATCCGGCGTGCAACCGGCTTCGCATAAATGCTATTGGGTTGCACAAATAGATCCCGCAGCTTATTATTAAGCGATATCAAACTTATTCAACCCTTTCATGTTATGCCCATGCAGCAGCATAAAGTTAATTTTTAGTTTGCTCATGCCGATCATAAGCTTTGATAATTCGTCCCACAATTTCATGCCGAATCACATCATTTGCACTTAACGTGATACACTCAATTCCCGGTACTCCAATCAATATTTGCTGAGCTTGTCTTAACCCAGACAACACTCCAGGTGCCAGATCGGTTTGGCTTAAATCACCTGTAACCACCATTTTGGAACCAAAACCAAAACGAGTTAAAAACATTTTCATTTGGGGCGGAGTTGTGTTTTGAGCTTCGTCAAGAATGATAAATGCGTCATCCAGTGTCCGCCCCCGCATATAAGCAAGAGGAGCAACCTCAATGATATTTTTAGCCATATATTTTTGCACCGTATCTGCACCAAGAATATCATACAGTGCATCATACAGCGGGCGTAAGTAGGGGTCAACCTTCTCTTGTAAATCTCCTGGCAGAAAACCCAGCTTTTCACCAGCTTCCACAGCAGGGCGAGTCAGAATAATGCGTTCCACTTCTTTCTTTTTCAAGGAAAATACTGCCATTGCAACCGCAAGATAAGTTTTCCCAGTTCCTGCCGGACCTATTCC